>NZ_WWKH01000666.1:0-6105 GCF_009865595.1 Streptomyces sp. SID1328
GGCGGCGACGGCGGCGCTCGCCGCCGCGCAGGCGCTGCACCGGGAGGACGCGGAGGCGAGCGCGCGGATGGCCGCGCACGGTCTGGCGCTGCTGGACGAGATGATGCCGGGCGGCGGCCACCGGGTGTTGACCCACTGCAACACCGGTGCGCTGGTGTCGGGCGGGGAGGGCACGGCGTTCGCCGTGGCGCTGGCCGCGCACCGGGTGGGGCGGCTGCGGCGGCTCTGGGTGGACGAGACGCGCCCTCTGTTGCAGGGGGCGCGTCTGACGGCGTGGGAGGCGGCGCGCAGCGGGATGGCGTACACGCTGCTCACGGACAGCGCGGCCGGTTCGCTGTTCGCGGCCGGGGAGGTGGACGCGGTGCTGGTCGGCGCGGACCGGATCGCGGCCGACGGCTCGGTGGCGAACAAGGTCGGCAGCTATCCGCTGGCGGTGCTGGCGCGCTACCACCACGTGCCGTTCATCGTGGTGGCGCCGGTGACCACCATCGACCCGGACACCCCGGACGGGGCGTCCATCGAGGTCGAGCAGCGGCCGGGCTTCGAGGTGACCGAGATCCTCACGCCCCAGGCGTCGGCGGTGGGCGGAGGCGGCGGGGTGCCGTTGGCGCCGCTGGGTACGCAGGCGTACAACCCGGCGTTTGACGTGACACCGCCCGAACTGGTGACGGCGATCGTCACCGAGGAGGGGACCGTCTCTCCGGTGACCCCTCAGGCGCTGGCGGCGCTGTCCACGCGGGCCCGGGCCACGCCGGCCGCCTGAGACCCGCACCGGCTGCCGGAGCCGCCCGCCCGTTCGGCCCCGGCAGCCGTCCCCTGCGCGGCAGGGGCAGACAGTGACCGCCCCGTACGACTATCGTCACAGGCCAGTGACGTGCCTCACCTGCGGCTCTGTCGTCGTTATGAGAATGGGATGATGTCGTTTATGAAGGGACGAGTCCTTGTCGTCGACGACGACACCGCACTGGCCGAGATGCTCGGCATCGTGCTGCGTGGTGAAGGTTTTGAGCCGTCTTTCGTAGCCGACGGGGACAAGGCGCTGGCCGCTTTCCGGGAGTCCAAGCCCGATCTGGTGCTGCTGGACCTGATGCTGCCCGGCAGGGACGGCATCGAGGTGTGCCGCCTGATCCGGGCGGAGTCCGGGGTGCCGATCGTGATGCTCACCGCCAAGAGCGACACCGTCGATGTCGTCGTGGGCCTGGAGTCGGGCGCGGACGACTACATCGTGAAGCCGTTCAAGCCGAAGGAGCTGGTGGCCCGTATCCGGGCGCGGCTGCGGAGGTCGGAGGAGCCGGCGCCGGAGCAGCTCACCATCGGCGACCTGGTGATCGACGTGGCCGGGCACTCCGTGAAGCGGAACGGGCAGTCGATCGCGCTGACCCCGCTGGAGTTCGACCTGCTCGTCGCGCTCGCGCGCAAGCCGTGGCAGGTGTTCACCCGCGAGGTGCTGCTGGAGCAGGTCTGGGGTTACCGGCACGCCGCCGACACCCGCCTGGTCAATGTGCACGTGCAGCGGCTGCGTTCCAAGGTCGAGAAGGACCCGGAGCGGCCCGAGATCGTGGTGACCGTCCGCGGTGTCGGCTACAAGGCCGGACCGAGCTGACATGTCCGGGGACAGCGCCGCTTCGGCTCCCGGCCGGCCCGGCGCCGGTCCGGGACGCGCGTCCGGCCGCGGTGCGGGGAATCCGCGCCGGGGCCGCCTCTTCACCGCCGCCCTCTTGAGCGGCGGTGTCCAGGGCAGTCCGGTCGTCCGGCTGTTCATCCGCTGGGTGCGCCGCCCGCTGCTGCCCGTGATGCGGCTGTGGCGGCGCAACATCCAGCTCCGGGTCGTCGCCACCACCCTGCTGATGTCGCTCGGTGTCGTGCTGCTGCTCGGCTTCGTCGTCATCGGCCAGGTGCGCAACGGCCTGCTGGAAGCGAAGGTCAAGGCGTCGCAGAGCCAGGCCACCGGCGGTTTCGCCGTGGCCCGGCAGAGCGCGGACGAGACCGCGGCCGCCACCCACGGCAGCACGGGCGGCAACGGCACCGACGGCCAGCAGTCCCAGAACGTCATCCAGTGGATGAGCGACCTCGTGGAGTCGCTGTCCAGCGGTGGTTCGGGCGCCTTCGACGTGGTCACGCTGCCCGTCGGTGACGACAGCGGCGGCGGCCGCAGCCCGCGTGGTTCCGGGTACGTCAGCCCGGCCGAGAGCGTGCCCGCGAGCCTGCGCGACCGAGTGAACAGCAGCTCCAGCACCGCCGCCGCGCAGAGCTACACCCGGATCGTCTACAGCAACCGCAAGGAGTCCCAGCCCGCGCTGGTCATCGGCAAGCAGGTCAACGACCCCAACGGCCACCCGTACGAGCTGTACTACCTCTTCCCGCTCACGCAGGAGGAGAAGTCGCTCAGCCTGGTCAAGGGCACTCTGGCGACCGCCGGTCTCTTCGTGGTCGTCCTGCTCGGGGCGATCGCCTGGCTGGTGGTGCGGCAGGTCGTCACGCCGGTGCGGATGGCGGCCGGGATCGCCGAGCGGCTGTCCGCCGGGCGGCTGCAGGAGCGGATGAAGGTCACCGGTGAGGACGACATCGCGCGCCTCGGCGAAGCCTTCAACAAGATGGCGCAGAACCTTCAGCTCAAGATCCAGCAGCTCGAGGACCTCTCGCGGATGCAGCGGCGGTTCGTCTCCGACGTCTCGCACGAGCTGCGCACCCCGCTGACCACCGTCCGCATGGCCGCCGACGTCATTCATGAGGCCCGCGAGGACTTCGACCCGATGACCGCGCGGTCCGCCGAGCTTCTGGCGGACCAGCTCGACCGGTTCGAGTCGCTGCTCGCGGACCTGCTGGAGATCAGCCGGTTCGACGCGGGAGCGGCCGCGCTGGAGGCCGAGCCGATCGACCTCAGGGAGGTCGTCCGGCGGGTCGTCGGGGGTGCCGAGCCGCTCGCCGAGCGCAAGGGCAGCCGTATCCGGGTCGTGGGCGATCTGCAGCCCGTCGTCGCCGAGGCGGACGCCCGGCGGGTGGAGCGGGTACTGCGGAACCTCGTGGTCAACGCGGTCGAGCACGGTGACGGCAAGGACGTGGTGGTCAAGCTGGCCAGCGCGGGCGGCGCCGTCGCCGTCGCGGTGCGGGACTACGGCGTCGGGCTCAAGCCCGGCGAGGCCACTCGTGTCTTCAGCCGTTTCTGGCGGGCCGACCCGGCACGCGCGCGTACCACCGGCGGCACCGGGCTCGGGCTGTCGATCGCGCTGGAGGACGCCCGGCTGCACGGCGGCTGGCTCCAGGCGTGGGGCGAGCCGGGCGGCGGTTCGCAGTTCCGGCTGACCCTGCCGCGTACCGCCGACGAGCCGCTGCGGGGCTCGCCGATACCGCTGGAGCCCAAGGACTCGCGCCGTAACCGGGGCCTGGACGACGGGGGCACTCCGCGTGGGGGAGCGGAAAAGCTGGCGACGGTCCCGGTGCAGCAGAACGGCGGCAACGCGTCCGCGCTCCCGCCGCGTCAGGGCGCCGCCACGCCGGTTGCCGACCCGACGGCGCTGCCCGGCAACGGCAACGGCAACCGTGTCGTGCCCCGGCCCGCGAACGGCGGACGGCGGCCCGACGACAGGACCGGCACGCAGGTGCCCGACCCGCGTGCGGGCGACGGCCCGGAACCGGCGGAGCAGGACTCGACCGAGGCAGGGGAGGCGTTCCGTGGTCGCTGACCGCGAGGGGGGCGCCCGGCGTACGCCGGGGCGCGCGGTGACATACGCGGTCTGCGGGGCCGTACTGCTGGGCGGCTGCGCCTCGATGCCCGACAGCGGGGATCTGCGCAACGTGGAGTCCACGCCCCGCCAGGACACGGGGGTACGGGTTTTCGCCGTGCCGCCCGCCGAGGGCGCTTCCCCCAGCGAGATCATGCAGGGCTTCCTGGAGGCGCTGACCAGCGACGATCCGCACTACGACACGGCGCGCAAGTACCTCACCGCGCAGGCGGCGCGCGCCTGGCAGCCGGAGAGGTCGGCCACCGTGCTCGCGGACGGGCCCGGCATCATGGCCGAGACCCCGCCGGCCGGCCGGGAGCCCAACACCGGGCGCATGTACGCCCTGGCGGGTGACCGGGTGGCCACGGTGGACGATCAGCAGGCGTACGCCCCGGCGCACGGCGACTACCGCGCCAGGGTGCATCTGATCCAGGACCCCAAGAGCGGGCAGTGGCGCATCGACGCGCTGCCCGACGGTGTGGTGATGGGTAAGTCGGATTTCCAGCGCAACTACACGTCCGTCGACAAGTACTACTTCGCCAACCACACCAGGGCCGGGACGACCGGGGACCCCGTGGCGGTGGCCGACCCGGTGTTCATGCGCAGCAAGGTCGACCCGATGACCCAGTTGGTGAGCTCCCTGCTGCGCGGGCCCACCGCCTGGCTCGGACCGGTGGTGAGGTCCAGCTTCCCGACCGGTACGGCGCTGAAGGACGGCACCACCGGCCTGACCCCGGACGACGAGAACAACCTGACCGTGCCGCTGAACGCCAAGGCGGCCCACGTCGGCCCGGCCCGCTGCACGGAGATGGCGACCCAACTGCTGTTCACGCTGCGGAACCTGGCGCCGACCCTGCAGTCGGTCGACCTGCGCGGGCCCGACGGGGACCAGTTGTGCGACCTGCCGGAGAGCCGCGCGGACTCGGTCGCCTGGCACGCCTCCGCGCAGAGTCCGGACTACCTCTACTACCTGGACGGCAAGCACCGGCTGATCCGGCTGCCCGCCTCCGGCGCGGGCACCCGTGGGACCCCGGTGCCGGGCGCGTTCGGCGAGGGCACGAAGCAGCTCGGGTCGGTCGCCGTCTCGCGGGACGAGCGCACGGCGGCCGGGGTCAGCGCGGACGGCAGGTCCCTGTACGTGACCCCGCTGGCCGCCTCCGTCCCGCTGGAACCGCCGGTGCTGACCAGTCAGGGGCCCGGCGCGGACACCCGGCTGAGCAGGCCCGGCTGGGACGCGCGGGGCGACCTGTGGGTGGCCGACCTGAACCCGGCCCGGCCGCAGCTCTACGTCGTCCCGCAGGGCACCGGCAAGCCGGTCGCGGTGACGCTGCCCGAGCTGCCCGGCCCGATCCGGGACGTGCGGGTCGCGGCGGACGGGGCGCGGGTCGCGCTGGTCGTGGCGGCCAAGGGCGACAAGCAGTCCCTGCTCATCGGCCGGATCGAGGGCGGCGACAGCGTGCGCGCCGAAAGCGACGCGCAGAGCGGGAACGGGGACACCCCGGCCGAGCCGCCGGCCGTCGTCGACCCGCGTCCCGCCGCGCCCGACATGGAGCAGGTCACCGCGCTGTCCTGGGCCGGTGACAGCCGCCTCGTCGTGGTCGGCCGCGAGCAGGGCGGGGTGCACCAGATGCGCTATGTGCAGGTGGACGGTTCCGCGCTGGAGGGTCCGGGGCCGGCCGCGCTGTCGCGGGTGAAGGCCATCGCCGCCGCCGAGGACGACCGGGTGCCGCTGGTGGCCTACTCGGAGGACGGGATCGTCCGGCTGCCGTCCGGGGCGCAGTGGCAGAAGGTGGACAAGGACGGGACGGCGCCGGTCTATCCGGGATAACAGCGCGCTGAACTGCGGGTTCCTGGGGCTCCTCACTCGTTCGGGTGAGGAGTGTCGGGCCCCGGTCGGGGTTGTCCACAGGGGTGTTTTCCACAGGGCTGGCCGGGTCGGCCGGGCCTCGGCACAGTGGTGGGCATGCGGGGATGGATGCGGGACCTCAGCGACCTTGCGCTGCCGACCGAGTGCGGCGGCTGCGGGTCACCACCGGCTGTGTTGTGCGGACGGTGCCGGGCGCTGCTGGAGCGCGCGGAGCCGCGCCGGGTGCGGCCGGTGCCCGAGCCGCCCGGGCTGCCGGTGGTGCACGCCGCCGCTCCGTACGCGCGGGAGGTACGGGCACTCCTCCTCGCGCACAAGGAACGGGGCGCGCTGGCGCTCACCGGGGCGCTGGGCGCGGCCCTGGCCGGAGCCGTGTGCGCCGGTCTGGGGCCGGAACCAGGCCGAAGTAAGGCGGAGTCCCGCGCGGGACCGGTGATCCTCGTGCCCGTGCCGTCCGCCCGCTGGGCCGTGCGGCGGCGGGGGCACGACCCGGTGCGGCGCATGGCGCTGGTGGCGGCC
>NZ_WWKH01000667.1:0-5018 GCF_009865595.1 Streptomyces sp. SID1328
CCCGGCTTCTGGTACGGCCGCCGCCTCGGCGCCCGCCTCCGCGCCGCGCACACCGCGGCCGGGCTGCTCACCGTCGCCGCCGCCGTCACCCTGCCCGCCACCCGCTTCGACCTCCGCCCCGGCGGACCCGCGCTCCTCCACCTCCTCGGCGTCCTGCTCGGCGCGGGCATCCTCGTCGGGGCCTGTGTGGCCGTCACAGTGGTGTGCCGCCGGGGCCGCAGCGAGCGCCAACTCGACCAGACGCTCGACCGCCACCTGCTGCGCGCCCTCCCGCTCGGCGCTCTGGCCCTGCTGCTGCTCGCCGTCGCCTACGCCTGCTGGTCCCGGCCCGGCTGGCAGTCCGCCGGGAGGCTGCCCGGCGACCCGGCGTTCGGCGCGGTCATGCTGGCCCAGGGCGTCATCGTCGTCGCCCTCGCGGTCGTCGCCCGCCGGCTGCACCGGCGTATGCCCGACCCCCGCGCCGCGATGCGCGGCCTCGGCGGACCTGCCGTCGCCCTGCTCGCGTGCGCGCTCGGCGGAGTCGCCTCCGGCGGGGTCGCCCAGCGCGTCGCCGACTGGCTGGACGGCACCCGCGCCTCGATCACCGGGCCGCCCGTCACCCTGACCTGGCAGGCGTCCGCGATCCCGCCCGTACTCGCCGTGCTCCTCGTACTGATCGCCGTCCTGGCCCGGCGTACCGCGCGCCTCGCCCGCGCCGAGCGCCGACGGGTGCGCGCCGAGCACCCCGGTGAACCCGAGGACCCACACCGCACGAGGCGCATCGCCCACGTCCGCGCCATGGCCACGCTCACCGACCGCGCGCCCCTGATTCTCGCCGTCGGCTCCGTCGCCACCCTGATCGCCGGCGCGGGAGCCCTCACCGGTGCCCTCGCCACCGGGCTCGCGCCCGCCCATGCCGCCCGCGACGCCGGGACGCCCGTCCGGACCGCCGCCGAGGTCTGCCAGACGCTCGGCTCCTGGCTGGTCGGCGTCGGCTTCCTGCTCTTCGTCACCTGGGGACGCCGCGCCTACAAGGACGCCTCGGCCCGCCGGACCATAGGCATCCTGTGGGACGTCGGCACCTTCTGGCCGCGCGCGGCCCACCCCTTCGCGCCTCCCTGCTATGCCGAGCGCGCCGTACCCGACCTCACCTGGCGCACCGCGACCTGGACCGAGCGCACCGGCGGCCGTCTCGTCCTCTCCGGACACTCGCAGGGCAGCGTCCTGGTCGCCGCCGCGGCCTGGCAGCTCCCGCCCGCCGTACGGCAGCGCGTCGCCCTGCTCACCTACGGCTCACCGCTGGAGCGGCTCTACGGGCGCTGGTTCCCGGCCCACTTCGGCCCGGCCGCCCTCGCCGCCCTGCACCGGGACATCTGCTGCTGGCGCAACCTCCACCGCCGCACCGACCCCATCGGCGGCCCGATCCGGCTGCCCGCCGGGCACGGCACCGAGGTCGACCACGAGCCGCTGCCCGACCCGCGCGCCTACGGCCGTACCCCTGAACACCCGCTGCCCGCGCCGATCCTCGGCCACTCCGAGTATCAGGAGGACCCGGTCTTCGTCCGCGAGCGCGACCGTCTGCTGGCGCGCCTCCACCCCGACCTGCCCGCGCCCCGACCGGAACCCGGCCGGACCTGACGCCGCTTCACGGCAGTTCGGGCAGGTCCTCCGGGTACAGCAGGGTCAGGTCGTCGGTGCTCGGGTCGGCGAACTGCGCCACCCGGCTCGCGTGCCGCTCCACCATCGCCTCGAACGTCTGCCGCGCGGTACGGCCGTTACCGAACGCCGGGCCCTTCGGGAGCACCGTGAAGTACTTCAGCAGCGCCTCCGCCGTGCCGGACGCCAGCCGGTACTCGTGCTCGTCGGCCTGCTGCTCCACGATCCGCAGCAGCTCCTCGGGGCCGTAGTCCCCGAAGGTGATCGTCCGCGAGAAACGGGACGCCACACCGGGGTTGACCGAGAGGAAGCGCTCCATCTCCGCCGTGTAGCCCGCCACGATCACCACGACCGCGTCCCGGTGGTCCTCCATCAGCTTCACCAGGGTGTCGATGGCCTCCTTGCCGAAGTCACGCCCGGCGTCCTCCGGTGACAGCGCGTACGCCTCGTCGATGAACAGCACACCGCCACGCGCCCGTTCGAACGCCTCCTGGGTGCGGATCGCGGTGGAACCGATGTGCTCGCCCACCAGGTCGACCCGCGACACCTCCACGAGGTGCCCTATCTCCAGCACCCCGAGCGCGGCCAGGATCTCGCCGTACAGCCGGGCCACCGTCGTCTTGCCGGTGCCGGGGGAGCCGGTGAACACCAGGTGCCGCTTCACCGAGGCCGCCTTCAGGCCCGCCTTCTGGCGGCGTCTGCCCACCTCGATCATGTCGGTCAGCGCCCGCACCTCGCGCTTGACGCTCTCCAGGCCCACCAGCGCGTCGAGTTCACCCATCACGGCCTTCGGCGTACGGGTCTCCCGCTCCGGCACGGGCGGCGCCGCCGCCGGCTCCGCGCCCACGGCGCGCTGCCCCGGAATCGCGCCGAGCAGCCCGCCGGTGGACGCCGGGGCCGTCTGCACCGCCGTGTCCTGCGCCGCCGGGGGCCGCAGTGCGCCGCTCTCGTCGCTGGAGCACTCCTCCACGACCGGTCCGGCGCCCGTGCCCGCGTCCGGGCCGCCCTCGGCGAACTCGTAACCGCCGCGCACACACCGCTCCGTGCGGCACTTGCGCAGGGTCGTACGGCAGCCGTCGAGCACATGGAAGCCGTAGCCGCCGCTGCCGGTCACCCGGCAATTGACGAAGCTGCCCCGGCCGCCCGCCGAGACGTAGAACCCGGCCTCGGCCGGACTCTCCACCACGCAGCGCTCGATCGTCGGGTCGGCGCCCTTGGTGACGATCACGCCGGTCTGGGTGCCGGCCACCGTGCAGTTGCTCAGGGTGCCGCCGCTGCCGTGGTCCCGGAACCAGGCGCCGGTTGCGGCCTCCCGGATACGGCAGTCGTCGAGCTGGGCGGTCGCGCCGTCGCTCACCGAGACCGCCGTGTTGCGCACCTGGGAGAGGTCGCTGTCCACCACGTCCGCGCGGGAGCCCCGGTCCAGCACGAACAGCGCGTCCGGCACGTCGTGCACCCGGCAGGAGTCCAGCACGGCCGTCGCGCCGTCGCTCACCCAGACCGCCGGGTAGTCGCCGGTGCTGTCGAAGATCTCGCACTGGTTGGCGTCCACACGCGTGCCGGGGTCCCACACCGACAGGCCGTTGCGCCCGAACTGGCGCACCGTGGTCCGGGTCAGGGTCAGCACCGAGCGGGAGCGCAGGTCGACCGCGTTCTCCGGGATGTTGTGGATACGGCAGTCGGCCAGCGTCAGCACCGCGTCGGTGTCCAGGGTGACACCGTCCGCCGAGGTGCGGTGCACCTCGCAGTCGGTGAGGTGGGCGGTGGCCCGCTGGGTGACCTGCACCCCGGCGCCGCGCACCTCGTACACCTCGCAACCGAACGCCTCCAGCGAGGAGTTCTCACCGGTCGCGCTCAGTCCGGTGCCCGAGGCGTGGTGCACCCGGCAGCGGTCCAGGCGCGGATGACCGCCGCCGCGCACCGCCACGCCCGCCTGGCCTGCCGAGACGACCTCGCACTCCTCGAACACCCCGGCGGCGCCGTCGAGGACGAGGACGCCGATGCCGGCCGGGTTGTCCACCGTGCAGCGGCGCACGGTCGGCCGGGCCCCGCCGCGCACCTCGATGCCGGAGGCGGAGCGGGTCACGATCCGCACGTCCAGCAGCTCGGGCGTGCCCTCCTCCACCAGCAGCGCCGGGGCGGTGCCGTCCTGGCCCTCCACGTGCAGGCCCTGCACCACGGCGGAGGCGCGCACGGTCAGCGGCACGCCGTCCACGGGGGCGATCCGCACCGAGCCCGGCGCGTTGTCGGGGCCCCGCAGGGTCACCTCCCGCCGCACGACGAGGTTCTCCCGGTAGGTGCCGGGGGCGATGGTGAGGACGTCGCCGTCGGAGGCGGCCTCCAGCGCGGCCGCGAGCGACGCGTACTCACCCGTGCGGCGGCGCCACCGCGATGTGCCGGTGTGCGTCACCTGGACCGTGCCCTGTGCCATGGCGTTGCCGTGCCCCCACCTCGTGGTACGTGTGCTCGTCCGCCTCAGGGGCTCCGCAGCCGGTGCCGGGACGGCGGCCGCGGGGCGCCCGAAGGGCGTCCGCGTGTGCGCGTGTTCCGAACTCCGGCGCGGCCTTCGGCTCGCTCGCGCGCGGGTCGATGCCGAAAGCGAGTCGGCCGGTCCACCGTAGCGTGCGCGCGGGTGGCGGGCCGACCAGAGCCGGAACCCCGGCCCCGCAGCCCGGCCCGGGGTTGGCTGAGAGACGCTCTCGGGCCGAGCCGGCCTGAGCCGGAAGGAGGGCCCTAGCTGCCCGTACCGGCCTTGCCCCAGTCCGGGCCCGCCCGGTCCCAGGCGCGGTCCCAACTCGCGTACCGGCAGCGGACCATGCGCCAGACGACGAGGCGCCGCACGCTCTCGATGAGCCCGGCCACCACCACGGCGGCGCCGAAACCGGCCAGCACCGCGTGCGCCCGGGCGGTGGCGGAGTCCAGTGGCCGGGTCGTTATTCGCCCGGTCGGGTCCGTCCACAGCCTGAAGTGCTCACCCGCGCGAGGGGACTTGACGTCCGCCAGCACCGCGCCCTGGCGACGGGTGCCGTCCGGCGCGGTCCACCCGGCCAGGACCCGGCTGCGGGAGGTGCGGGCCGCGCCCGTGTCGGGATCGGCCTCGGGCGGAGCCTGCGCGAGGGCGCGCAGCACGGTGGCCGTGACGAGATGACGGGTGTGCCGCTGCTCGCGCACCGAGCGCCGCAGCGAGTCCTGCGCGGCGGACCCGGTGACCGTGCCGACGACGGGCATCGCCACGAGCGTCAGCAGCAACGCCAGGAGGCACACCCATGCCTCCGCGACATCGGTCGGGCGGCGCAGCGGATTGCCGCGCCAGCGCCACACTCCGCTGATGGTCTGCACGTCCCCCACCCCCTTCGCTCCGACGCCCCCTGTCCTGCCCCGCG
>NZ_WWKH01000668.1:0-3723 GCF_009865595.1 Streptomyces sp. SID1328
GGGGGCGGGGGCTGGACTCTTCGTGGCACGGGCTCCGCTCCTTCCCGGGGTCTGCTGGGGGCGTCAGCCGTGGGGGACGTTAGACGCTCGTGTGGGTGGCGGGGGCGGAGTCGGGAGGGGGGTCACTCGAACGAGTGGGGGCGGGGCTTTTCCGGGAGCGGGTCTGCTGGGATGATCGGGGGCACAGTCAGTTAACCCGCGTTAACCGGAGGGCGTCATGGGCGAGGAGCGGTACGGGGAGTTCGTGCTGGTGCGGAGGCACGGGCACGTGGCCGAGCTGGTGCTGGACCGGCCGAAGGCCATGAACGCCGTGTCGACGGAGATGGCCCGTTCGCTCGCGGCGGCCTGCACGGCACTCGGCACGGACCGGGACGCCCGCGTGGTCGTACTGACGTCCTCCAGCGAACGCGCGTTCTGTGTCGGCGCGGACCTGAAGGAGCGGAACTCGTTCACCGACGCGGACCTCGTCCGGCAGCGCCCGGTCGCGCGCGGGGCGTACACCGGCGTGCTGGAACTGCCGGTGCCGACCATCGCGGCGGTGCACGGCTTCGCACTGGGCGGCGGCTTCGAACTGGCGCTGGCGTGCGACCTGATCGTGGCGGACGAGACGGCCGTGGTCGGGCTGCCCGAGGTGTCCGTGGGCGTGATTCCCGGCGGCGGCGGTACGCAGTTGCTGCCGAGGCGCGTCGGTGCGGCCCGCGCGGCCGAACTGATCTTCACCGCACGCCGGCTGGAGGCGCCCGAGGCGGCCGCCCTCGGCCTGGTCGACCAGCTCACCGAGGCGGGCCAGGACCGTGAGGAGGCGCTCGCGCTGGCCGCGCGGATCGCCAGGAACTCCCCGGTGGGCCTGCGCTCGGCCAAGCGGGCCCTCCGCCTGGGTCAGGGCCTGGACCTGCGAGCCGGTCTGGAGGTCGAGGACGCGGCCTGGCGGGCGACCGCCTTCTCCGGCGACCGCGCCGAGGGCGTCGCCGCCTTCAACGAGAAGCGCGCCCCCGAGTGGCCGGGGGAGTGACCCCGCGGTGACCACCTGATCGCCCGCGCCAATGCCCCTGATGTGCCCATTCGTCCCTAACCTGGAGTGATGGGTGAGGATGATCGGCTCGCTGCCGTGGTGGGGCTGGCGCAGGGGATGGCGGCCGCGCACACCGCGCCGGAGTCCTGGCGGGCGGCGGCGCTCGGTGCCTGCCGGGCGCTGGCCGGGAACTTTGCCGCGCTCTCCGTGTGGGAGCGCGAGCGCGGCCGTCTCCGGGTCCTGGTGAACGTCGGCAAGCGCGCCGAGGACGAGGAGGAGTTCCCGGAGGCGGAGGCGTACCCGGTCCACCAGTTCCCGGAGATCACCGAGTTCCTGCACGAGCGCTGGGCCGGGGGCGGGGGCCCCAACGCGTGGGTGGAGACCGCGCAGGGCCCGGCCGCCGGCACCCCCGGCTACATCCACCAGCGGGTCGCCGCCCTGCGCCGCCGGGGGAGGGGCTGCTGCGTGGTCGCGCCCGTGGTGCTGCACGGCCGGGCGTGGGGCGAGCTGTACGTGGCCCGCGCGATGGGGACACCGGTCTTCGACCGGGGCGACGCCGACTTCGCGACCGTACTGGCGGCGGTCGTCGCGGCCGGGCTCGCGCAGACCGAACGGCTGGAGGAGGCCCGCCGCCTCGCCTTCACCGACGCCCTCACCGGCCTGGCCAACCGCCGCGCGGTCGACGTACGGCTGGAGGAGGCGGTGGAGCGGCACCGGGCGGAGGGGGCGGTGGTCAGCCTCGTGGTCTGCGACCTGAACGGGCTGAAGAAGGTCAACGACACCCAGGGGCACGAGGTCGGGGACCGGCTGCTGGAGCGGTTCGGGTCGGTGCTGTCGCTGTGCGGCGCGATGCTGCCGGGCGCGCTCGCGGCGCGGCTCGGCGGGGACGAGTTCTGTCTGCTGGCGCTCGGGCCGTCGGCCGAGGACGTGGTGGGTGCGGCCGTGGAGCTGTGCCGCCGGGCGGGCACGCTGGAGCTGGGCGAGGGGGTGGCCTGCGGGGTCGCGTCCACCGGGCACGACATCGGCCCGGTGCACGACGCCCGGCGGCTGTTCCGGCTGGCCGACGCCGCGCAGTACCGCGCCAAGGCCGAGCGCGCCGACCTGCCCGTCGTGGCCGGCCGGGAGGGCCCGGACGACCCGGTCGTACGGCTCGCGGACGAGACGCCACCGCCCGCGAAGAACGAGCGCCGCCGCTTCCGGGGCCGCCGCGCCAAGGACCGGTAAGGGGCGCGGACGCAATCCACTAGTGACACCGCCGCATTCAATGCGTACGCTCCTGAATATGGATATGCACTCTGTGGTGGTGGGGACCACCGGTGTCACCGCGCACGACGTCCTCGCCGTCGCGCGCGCCGGGGCCCGCGTGGAACTGTCGGAGGAGGCCGTGGCCGCGCTCGCCGCGGCCCGCGAGATCGTGGACGCGCTGGCCGCCAAACCCGATCCGGTCTATGGCGTCTCCACCGGCTTCGGCGCGCTGGCGACCCGGCACATCAGCCCCGAGCTGCGGGCGCAGCTCCAGCGCAACATCGTCCGCTCGCACGCCGCCGGCATGGGCCCGCGCGTCGAGCGCGAGGTCGTCCGGGCGCTGATGTTCCTGCGGCTGAAGACGGTCTGCTCCGGGCACACCGGCGTACGCCCCGAGGTCGCGCAGACCATGGCGGACGTGCTCAACGCCGGGATCACCCCGGTCGTGCACGAGTACGGCTCCCTCGGCTGCTCCGGCGACCTCGCCCCGCTCTCGCACTGCGCGCTGACCCTGATGGGCGAGGGCGACGCCGAGGGCCCCGACGGGGTCGTACGCCCGGCCGGTGAGCTGCTGCGTGAGCACGGCATCGAGCCGGTCGAGCTGCGCGAGAAGGAGGGCCTGGCCCTCCTCAACGGCACCGACGGCATGCTCGGCATGCTGATCATGGCCCTCGCGGACCTCGACTCCCTCTACAAGTCGGCCGACGTCACCGCCGCCCTCAGCCTGGAGGGGCTGCTCGGCACGGACAAGGTCCTCGCGCCCGAGCTGCACGCCATCCGCCCGCACCCCGGCCAGGCCGCCTCGGCCGCCAACATGCTCGCGGTGCTCAAGGGCTCCCAGCTCACCGGGCACCACCAGGACGACGCGCCCCGCGTCCAGGACGCCTACTCGGTGCGCTGCGCCCCGCAGGTCGCCGGGGCCGGCCGCGACACCCTGGCGCACGCCCGCCTGGTCGCCGAGCGCGAGCTGGCCGCCGCCGTCGACAACCCGGTGGTGCTGCCCGACGGACGGGTGGAGTCCAACGGCAACTTCCACGGCGCGCCGGTCGCCTACGTCCTGGACTTCCTCGCCATCGCCGCCGCCGACCTCGGCTCCATCGCCGAGCGCCGCACCGACCGGCTGCTGGACAAGAACCGCAGCCACGGCCTGCCGCCGTTCCTCGCGGACGACGCGGGCGTGGACTCCGGCCTGATGATCGCCCAGTACACGCAGGCCGCGCTGGTCAGCGAGCTGAAGCGGCTCGCCGTACCGGCGTCCGCGGACTCCATCCCGTCCTCCGCGATGCAGGAGGACCACGTCTCGATGGGCTGGTCGGCCGCGCGCAAGCTGCGCACCGCCGTGGACAACCTGACCCGGGTGATCGCGGTCGAGCTGTACGCGGCCGCCCGCGCCGTGGAGCTGCGGGAGGGGCTGGAGCCCGCGCCCGCCTCGCGCGCGGTGATCGAGGCCGCGCGGGCCGCCGGGG
>NZ_WWKH01000669.1:0-4566 GCF_009865595.1 Streptomyces sp. SID1328
CCCGGCCGCATCCGCCCCTCCCCGCCCCGGCTCCCGGCCCGCGCGGGCTTGGAGACGGTCGGGGACGGCGAGGCGGTGTCGGCGGCGTTCCGGGCCCGTACGGCGGGGGCGGAGGAGCGGCCGGACGGGGTGGGCGAACCCGGCGGGGGGCTCTCCGCGCCGTACGCGGTCGCGGTGCCGCACACGGGCGTGGCCGTCGTCGCCAGGACGAGCAGCACCCGCACCAGACGGAGCGTGAGTCGCAGCCATGGAGTCACGTCGGTGACCTCCGGGGAAATGCCGGGGAAGAAGGAATCCAGCCTCACATTTCATGGCACACCCGGCATTCCGGGTTGGGCCGTAGGAGGCGGTACGCCGGATCACCGGCACGCGGGGGTCCGGCGGTGATGGGGTGGGCGGGTGCGAGAGAATGACGGCATGGAGATGCCGAGGAACGAACGGTCGCCCGAGAACCCCCAGATCCTCGTCGTGGGCCAGGACGGGATGGCGCTCGGTGGCGGCACGAACGAGGGCTCCCGCGAGATCCCGGTGACGGACCAGGTGGAGCAGCCGGCGAAGGTCATGCGGATCGGCAGCATGATCAAGCAGTTGCTGGAGGAGGTGCGCGCCGCTCCTCTGGACGAGGCGAGCCGGGTCCGGCTGAAGGAGATCCACGCCAGCTCGGTCAAGGAGCTGGAGGACGGCCTCGCGCCGGAGCTGGTGGCGGAGCTGGAGCGGCTGTCGCTGCCCTTCACCGACGACGCGACGCCGAGCGACGCCGAGCTGCGGATCGCCCAGGCCCAGCTGGTCGGCTGGCTGGAGGGCCTCTTCCACGGCATCCAGACCACGCTGTTCGCCCAGCAGATGGCCGCCCGCGCCCAGTTGGAGCAGATGCGGCGCGCGCTCCCGCCGGGCAGTGTCCCGGAGGGCGCCGAGGAGCAGCACACCGGCGGCCGCTCGGGCGGCCCGTACCTGTAGACACGTCCTGCGAGAAGGGCCCGGCGGAAGCGATCCGCCGGGCCCTTCTCGCAGGACGCCTACTGCGGCGGCTCGCCCGTGGAGACGTTCAGCGAGACCTCGCCCATGTTCTTCGGGTCGACGTCCGTGCCCGGCGCGGGGAACTGGTCGAGGACCGTCCCGTCGCCCCAGGTGTTGTTGTCTTCCTTCTTCACCTTGTACTGCCAGCTCGCGGCCTGGAAGCACGCCTTCACGGAGTCGATGTTCTTGTACCGGAAGTCGGGCAGCCGGATCTTCTTCTCGTCGTTGTACGACTCCTGCGGCTCGGTGCACTCGGTGTCGTCGATCGTGCGCGAGGTGTCCGGGCCCCGGTAGCCGGAGGCGTGCGAGGAGGTGGAGGCGCTGGGGGAGCCGTCGCCGCCGGCCGTGGTGTCGTCCTTCTTGTTCATGTTGAGCGCGATCAGCAGGCCCGCGATCAGCACCGCGGCCACCGCGACCGAGCCGATCAGCACCGGCTTGTTGTTCCGGCCGCCGCCGCCCCCGGAGGAGGGCACCGCGGTCGGCGGCTGGGCCCCGTAGGCGGGCGCCGGCTGCCCGCCGTACGCGGGCGGGGTCGGGTAGCCGCCCTGCTGGGGGTAGCCGTAGGACGGGGGCGGGGTGCCGTACGGGTTCGGCGTCGGCTGGTACGGCTGCTGCACCTGGCCGGGATGGGGCCGCGGGGCCGTGTGGTCGACCGGCGGGAACACCGCCGAGCCCACGCCCGAGCCGCTCTGCGCCGGACCCGCGCCCGGCACGATGCTCGGCGCCGCCTGCTGGAGCGAGGCGCCCACCCGCAGGCACTCCTCGCGCATCGCCTCGGCGGTGGGGAAGCGTTCGTTGGGGTTCTTCTTCAGCGCGCGGGCCACCAGGGCGTCCACCGCCGGGGGCAGCGCGCGGTTGATCGAGGAGGGGGCGACCGGCTCCTCCTGGACGTGCGCGTAGGCGATGGCCAGCGGCGAGTCCGCGTCGAACGGCAGCCGGCCGGTGACGAGCTGGAACAGCATGATGCCGACCGAGTACAGGTCGGAGCGGGCGTCCACCCCGCGGCCGAGGGCCTGCTCGGGGGAGAGGTACTGCGGGGTGCCGACGACCATGCCGGTCTGCGTCATCGAGGTGACCCCGGACTGCATGGCCCGCGCGATGCCGAAGTCCATCACCTTCACCACGCCGCGCTTGGTGGTCATCACGTTGCCCGGCTTGATGTCCCGGTGGACCAGCCCCTTCTCGTGGCTGATCTCCAGCGCGGCCAGCACGTCCGCGGTGATCCTCAGGGCCTTGTCGGCGGGCATCGCGCCGAACTGCCGTACGTCGTCGGCGAGCACGGAGCCGAGCGGGCGGCCCTCCACGTACTCCATGACGATGTAGGGCATGCCGTCCGCTTCGTCCTCGCCGGTGTCGAAGACGGAGACGATGTTGGTGTGCGTGAGCTTGGCCACGGCCTGGGCCTCGCGGCGGAACCGCTCGCGGAACGCCTGCTCCCGGCCCAGCTCGGTGTGCAGGGTCTTGATGGCCACCTGGCGGTCCAGCACCGAGTCGTGGGCCAGGTGCACGGCGGCCATGCCGCCCTCGCCGAGCAGGTCCTGGAGCCGGTAACGGCCACCGGCCAGTGCCCGCCCCGTGTACCGGCCGCCCTGTGCGCCGTCCTGGCTCATCGTTCCGTGTCCCCCATGGCCCGTCGGAGCCGTCATCGACCGGACACGCGCCGCGCGGCACCTGCCTTGATCGAATGTGTCATTCTCGGCCAAGTCTGCCCGAGGGCACGGACACGTCAAGCCCGGTGCCCGTTCCGTGACCGTACGCGAAAGAAGCGTCGCGCAAGCGTTACAGCAGGCGTACGACCGGTGCACGGAATTTGCACGAGGGCCTGTGCTGCGGGTTTCATGGCCGGTCCGTCCTGGGCCCGTCCCGGTGCCGGATCGGGACCGGCGGCCACCGGCGAGGCTGTAGCGTGGCCGACGGAGTCCGTATCAACACCGCGCGCATCGCGGGCAGAAACGACGGCGAGGACCGATGGCACAGACGCACGGCGCCCAAGGCCCGTCCGACCCCGAGGCGGCGGCCGGCGGCGGCATGGCGGAGGCGCCGGAGAACTGGGGCAACGGCGGGCTCGTCGGCGACGGCCGCTACCGGCTCACCCACCGGCTCGGCCGGGGCGGCATGGCCGAGGTGTTCGCGGCCGAGGACGTCCGGCTCGGCCGCACGGTCGCGGTCAAGCTGCTGCGCGCCGACCTCGCCGAGGACCCCACCTCCAAGGCCCGCTTCACGCGCGAGGCCCAGTCGGTGGCCGGGCTCAACCACCACTCGATCGTCGCCGTGTACGACTCCGGCGAGGACCAGGTGAACGGCCAGGCCGTGCCGTACATCGTGATGGAGCTGGTCGAGGGCCGCACCATCCGTGAGCTGCTGGTCGACGCGGACGCGCCGGGCCCCGAGCAGGCCCTGATCATCGTCTCCGGGGTGCTGGACGCGCTCGCCTACTCGCACCAGCACGGCATCGTGCACCGCGACATCAAGCCCGCCAACGTCATCATCACCGACAACGGCGCGGTCAAGGTGATGGACTTCGGCATCGCCCGCGCCCTGCACGGCGCCTCCACGACGATGACCCAGACCGGCATGGTCATGGGCACCCCGCAGTACCTCTCCCCGGAACAGGCGCTCGGCAAGGCGGTCGACCACCGCTCCGACCTGTACGCCACCGGCTGCCTGCTCTACGAACTCCTCGCGCTGCGGCCCCCCTTCACCGGTGAGACCCCGCTGTCGGTGGTCTACCAGCACGTCCAGGACATGCCGGTGCCGCCCTCGCAGGTCACCGCCGGCTGCCCGCCCGAGCTGGACGGCCTGGTCATGCGCTCCCTCGCCAAGGAGCCGGACGACCGCTTCCAGACGGCCGAGGAGATGCGCGGCCTGATCCAGTACGGCCTGCAGATGCTGTACGACCAGGGCGCCCACTCCGGCACCTGGAACACCGGCCCGGTGGACGCCGCCGCGGGCGCGCCGACGCCGCCCGGCGGCTACGCGGGCACCACCGTGATGCCCCAGTCCGGCGGCTACGGCGGCGGCACCACGCAGATCCCGCAGCCGATCCTGCCCGGCGGGTACGGGAGCGGCGACGACGGCGGCTTCGAGGGCCACGGCAACAAGGGCAGCGGCAGGGGCAAGCTCCTGGTGCTGGCCGCGCTCGCCCTGGTGGCGGTCGTGGCCGGTGTCGCGCTCGCGCTGAACAACACCGGCGGCGACGAGGGCAAGGGCACCAAGCCGACCCCGACGCACTCACAGACGCACAAGGACGACAAGGCCTCCGAGACGCCGAGCGACGGCACCTCCAAGGAGCCGACGGACGATCCGGCCACCCAGGGCGGCTCGGGCTGGAACAACGGCTCGAACTACACCCCGTCCTACCGGCCGACCGACCCCGGTACGGCCCAGCCGTCGGAGGAGCCGACCGACCAGCAGACCTCCGAGCAGCCGAGCGCCCCGCAGACCTCGCCGCCCGCCACGGGCGACGCGTCCGGCGGCGGCACGGACGCGGGCACCACGGACGGCACGGGCAACGCGGGCGGCACCGACCAGGGCACCACGGCCGGTGCC
>NZ_WWKH01000670.1:0-3475 GCF_009865595.1 Streptomyces sp. SID1328
CGCGGCAGACGGGAATTGTCAGACAGGGCCTAGAGCGCCTTGTGCATGATGTGCAGCCCGACCAGCCCGTCGCGGGGGTGGTCGAAGGCGTTCGGGACCGTGCCGAGGACGGTGAAGCCCAGGGAGGTCCAGAGACGGACGGCGGGGTTGGTCTCGACGACGGCGTTGAAGACCATCGCGCGGTAGCCCCGGGCCTTCGCCTCGGCGAGGACGTGCTCGGCGAGCGCCCGGCCGGTGCCCCGTCCGGCCCGGTCGGGGTCGACCATGAAGCCGGCGTTGCACACGTGCGCGGCGGGGCCGCCGTAGTTCGGGGTGAGGTAGGCCGAACCGAGCAGGGTGCCGTCGGCGTCCTCGGCCACGTACACCCGTTTGGCGGGGCTCATCCAGAGGGCGCGGGCGGCTTCCTCGGGGGTGCCGGGGTCCCAGGTGTAGGTGTCACCGGCCGCGACGATGCGGTGCCAGACGGGCCAGATCCGGGCCCAGTCACCGGCCCCGGCTTCTCTGATCAGCATGGGCGCGAGTCTGTCACGCCCATGCGCCCGACGGTCGCGGGGTGCGGAAGGGGTCAGTCCACGCTGGGCAGGATGTGGGGTTCCGCGAGGTCGTCCTCATAGCCCGCCAGGCGGATCGGGGCGGAGCGAGCCCACACGTCCAGGCTGCCGAGTTCTCCGGGCCTGCGGCGGGGACGCTCCGTGCGTTCGTCGGGGCCCTGTTCGCTGGTCGTCTTCTCCGGTGTCACCGCGCACTCCTTATGTGTCGGATCACCCTGGGGGGCGTCCCGGACCTCCAGGTTAACCAAATGAGCGGACCCGCGCTCGATAGGGAGTGCAAACAAGACGTAACTTCCGCCCGCCCGCCGCCCCCTCAATCCCCCTCAATGTGGGGCCGTTTACCGCAAAGCGCATCCGTTGCGGGGGCCGTCGATTCACCCACTCGGCCCAGGGGTGCGTCTGCCCCGCGGATGCCCCGTCATACGACGGCGCGGCACCGGACCGAGGTCCGGTGCCGCGCCGTCGGGTACGGGAGGGCGGCTGCGTCACCACTTGCCGGGCGCGTAGTCCTTCATGAAGACGCCGTACAGGTCCTCGCCCTGCTCGCCGCGCACGATCGGGTCGTACACGCGGGCCGCGCCGTCGACCAGGTCCAGCGGGGCGTGGAAACCCGCCTCGGCCAGGCGCAGCTTGTCGTAGTGCGGGCGCTCGTCGGTGATCCAGCCGGTGTCGACCGAGGTCATCAGGATGCGGTCGGTGTCGAACATCTCCTGGCCGCTGGTCCGGGTCACCATGTTCATCGCGGCCTTGGCCGCGTTGGTGTTGGGGTGGCCGGCGCCCTTGTAGCCACGGGCGAAGACACCCTCCATGGCGGAGACGTTCACGACGTACGCCCGCCCCTTGGGAGCCTGCTTCGCGGCGGCGGCCATGGCCGGGCGGAGCTTGCTGATCAGGATGAACGGCGCCGTGTAGTTGCAGAGCTGGGTCTCCAGCAGCTCCACCGGGGAGATCTGCTCGATCGACTGCACCCAGGTGTTGGTGTCGACCACGTCGGGCAGCAGGCCGCCCGCGTCGATCGCGGTGCCGTCCAGGTGCCGGGCGACGCTGGCGTTGCCCGCGACCAGGGCCAGGTCGGCGACCTTCTGGGCCTCCAGGCCGCTGGTGCCGACGGGCAGCGCGGCCAGGCCGTCGACCGCGCCGGAGTTGAAGGCGCCGATCACCTGGTGGGCGGGCAGCTCACCGGCGGGCAGCGGTGCGCTCTCGCCGTCGACCAGCGCGGCGTAGGCGGAGGGCAGCCGGCGTACGGTCTGCGTCGCGTTGTTGATCAGGATGTCCAGCGGGCCCGCCTCGGCGACCCGGTCCGCGAGGGCGACGGCCTGGGCCGGGTCGCGCAGGTCGATGCCGACGACCTCCAGGCGGTGCAGCCAGTCCGCGGAGTCCTCCATCGCCTTGAAGCGGCGGATGGCGTCCTTGGGGAACCGGGTGGTGATCGTGGTGTGGGCGCCGTCGCGCAGCAGCATCAGCGCGATGTACATGCCGATCTTGGCGCGGCCGCCGGTGAGCAGGGCGCGCTTGCCGGTGAGGTCGGCGCGGGCCTCGCGGCGGGCGCGGTTCTCCGCGGCGCAGCCCTGGCAGAGCTGGTGGTAGAAGTAGTCGACCTCGGTGTACCGCTGCTTGCAGATGTAGCAGGAGCGGGGGCGCTGGAGTATGCCCGCGATCCGGCCGGCCTCGATCCTGGAGGTGGGCAGGATGCCCTCGGTCTCGTCGTCGATGCGCTCGGCGGAGCCGGTGGCGGTGGCCTCGGTGACCGAGCGGTCGTGCGCGGTCTTGGCGGCCCGGCGCTCCTGGCGGCGGCGCTGCTTGACCGTGCGGTAGATGTGCGAGGTGGCCCGGCGGACCTGGATGGCGTCGGGGTGGTCGACGTCGATCCGGTCCAGCTCCTCCAGTACGCTGAGGCAGACGGCCAGGCGCTCCGGGTCGATACCGGGCCCGTAGACCATCTCGTCCGTGGACACCGCGTCCGCGGACGCCGCGCCGTCCTCTGTCACCGTCATCGCGCTGCCGCTTCCCTGATCACCCGCGCGGGGGCATGAGCGCGCCCGCTGTCGGCCGGGGAATTTTACGGAGCGCCCGGCCCCTGGACCAAACCCGCACCGGTGGCGGGCGGCCCGGGGGCCGGGAACGGCCGAGGTCAGACCTCGCAGGCTGTGAGCAGGGTCTCCATCTCGGCGGTGAGCGCGCGGGCCAGGACGTCGAGGTCGGGCACCGCGCGGGCGTCGGCCACGAGCCCGTAGTGGACGCGTCCCCGGTAGGTGGAGACGGCCACCGCGAGCGACTGGCCGGGGGCGAGCGGGGCGAGCGGGAAGACCTCGGCCAGTTCGTGCCCGCCGAGCTTCAGGCCGATGCCGGGCAGCGGGACGCTGGTGACGAGGATGTCGAACCAGAGCCGCGCCGCCTGTCCGACCAGCGGCCCGCCGAGCCGGTGCCCGAGCGCCGGGACGTGGTCCGCGAGCAGGGCGACGGCACCCGCGCCCCGGTCGGAACCGGCGTCCTTGTTGCGGACCATCGCGGCACACACCGTCTCCAGCCGGGCCAGCGGGTCGGGGTCGGCGACCGGAAGCCGTAGCAGGTACCCGGAGAGCCGGTTGCCCTGCGGCTGGGCGGTGCGCGGGCGGCGCCGGGAGACCGGGATGAGGGCGCGCGGGGCGACGCCCTCGCTGCCGTCGCCGCGCTCGTCCAGCCAGCGGCGCAGGGCGCCCGCGACGACCGCGATCAGTACGTCGTTGACGGTGCCCCCGGCGCTCTTCCTGACCCGGTGCACGTCGTCGATGTCGAGCACGGCGCCGGCGGTGCGGCGGGTGCCGCTGGGGGCGGAGGTCAGGGCCGTGCTGGGGCTCATGCCCAGGGTCGAGCGGGCCAGCGAGGCGCCGATGTCCAGGGCCCGGCCCAGATCGGAGACGGCGCCCTTGACCAGGTCGGGGACG
>NZ_WWKH01000671.1:0-8500 GCF_009865595.1 Streptomyces sp. SID1328
CCCAGCGTGTAGCCATGGCCCGCGCTGGTCACGTAGCCCGCCGTCGTGCCGTCCACCGACACCGGTTCGCTGCCGAGTACCACGGCGGCCGGGTCGTCCAGCAGCAGCGGGGTCAGCCTGCGGGCGGGCTCGGGGCGGTCGCGCAGGGCGTCGCGGCCCACGAAGTCGCCCTTGTCCATCCGTACGGCGAAGCCGACGCCCGCCTCGGCCGGGGTGTGCTCGGCGGTCATGTCGATGCCCCAGGCACGGTAGCCCTTCTCCAGCCGGAGCGAGTTGAACGCCGAGCGTCCGGCCGCGGCCACCCCCAGCTCCCGGCCCGCCTCCCAGAGGGTGTCCCAGAGCCGGAGGCCGAGGTCGGCGGTGGTGTACAGCTCCCAGCCCAGCTCGCCGACGTAGCTCAGGCGCATGGCGGTGACCGGGACATGGCCGATGTGGGCGCGCTTGGCGCGGAAGTAGCCGAAGCCCTCGTGGGAGAAGTCGTCCTCGGTCAACGGCTGCACCAGGGCGCGGGCCAGCGGGCCCCAGACGCCGATGCAGCAGGTGCCGGAGGTGATGTCCCGGACCTGTACTCCTCGGGGGGCGTGCCGGACGAGGTGGTCGAGGTCGGCGGGGGAGTTGGCGCCGATCTGGAAGTGGTCCTCGGCCAGGCGGGCCACGGTGAGGTCGGAGCGGATGCCGCCGTTGTCGTCCAGGAGGAGGGTGTAGGTGACGGCGCCGGGCCTCTTGCGGAGTTTGTTGGTGGTCATGCGGTCGAGGAAGTCCAGGGCGCCGGAGCCGGTCACCTCCAGGCGGCGCAAGGGGGTCATGTCGTACAGGGCGACACGCTCGCGGGTGGCGTGGGCCTCGGCGGCGGCGATGGGGGACCAGTAGCGGGCCGACCAGGGGTCGCGCCCGGGCAACTCGGCGCCGAGGGAAGCCACCAGCGGGGCGTTCGCCTCGTACCAGTGGGGGCGCTCCCAGCCGCCGCCCTCCAGGAAGAAGGCGCCGAGCTGCTCCTGCCGGGCGTGGAAGGGGCTGACGCGCAGCGGGCGGGGTCGCTCCATCGGCTGGAGGGGATGGGTGACGTCGTACACCTCGGCGAACTGCTGTGAACCGCGTTCACGGACGTAGGCGGGTGAACGCTGCGCTTCCTCGAAGCGCGTGACATCGCAGTCGTGCACGTCGATCGACGGCCGGCCGTCAACCATCCATTCGGCCAAAGCCCTGGCCACCCCCGCGGAGTGCGTGACCCACACCGCCTCGGCCAGCCAGAAACCGCGCAGTTCACGGGTCTCCCCGAGCACCGGCATACCGTCCGGGGTGAAAGAGAACACCCCGTTGAACCCGCTCTCCACCTCCGCCCCGCGCAACGCCGGCACCAAGCGCCGGGCATCCGCCCAGCTCGGCGCCCAGTCCTCCTCGGTGAAGGGATACGAGGACGGCATCTCCATCCCCCGCCCCCGCGCCACGTCGTACCCCGGCACGCCGAACGGGTCCACGGGCAGCGGCCGGTGCGCGTAGGAGCCGATGCCGATCCGGTCGTGATGCTCACGGAAGTACAGGTCGGCGTCCTGGAAGCGGAGGACGGGCAGGGTCGCCTCCGCGCGCGCCCCGCTCAGCTCGGGCAGCGGCCGGGTCCGGGCGTACTGGTGCGCCAGCGGCTGCAGCGGCACGTCGACCCCGGCCATCCGGCCGATCACCGGGCCCCAGAAGCCGGCCGCCGAGACGACATGGTCGGCCGGGAAGACGCCCCGGTCGGTGACGACACCGCTGACCCGGCCGTCCGCCCGCTCGATACCGGTGACGGTGTGCCGGTCGAGGAAACGGGCACCGCGCGCGGTGGCCCGGTCGAGCTGGGCCCGGCAGGCGAGCACGGCACGGGCCAGTCCGTCCTCCGGCGTGTGGAAGCCGCCCAGCACCACCGACTCGTCCAGCAGCGGCCAGAGTTCCTTGCAGCGGGCGGTGCTCACCACCTCGCCCCGCACACCCCGGGCCGCGGCCAGCCCGGCCCTGCGGTGCAGGTCGGCGAGGCGCTCGGGGGTGGTGGCCAGCTCCAGACCGCCGACCGGTTCGAAGCAGGGGACGCCGTCGTGGCTGAGCGAGCCGAACTTCTCCACGGTGTACCGGGCGAACCCGGTCAGCGTCTTCGACGGGCTGGTCCGGAAGACCAGCCCCGGCGCGTGCGAGGTGGAGCCGCCGGGGGCGGGCAGCGGGCCCTGTTCGAGGACGGTGACGTCCGTCCAGCCGCGCGCGGTCAGCTCGTCGGCGAGCGAGCAGCCGACGATTCCGGCGCCGACGACGACGACGCGCGGGGAGGTCTCGGGTGACGGGTGCGGACGGTCTTCGGGCGTTGCGGACATGCCCCTCCTTGTGCGGACGGGGGTGGGGAGGTCGGGCGCCGACCAGTGCCTCTGTTGTTGCGCATCGCACGACGGGTTGCGTGGTGAGGAACATAGTGAGAACGCGGTGACAGCACCGTCAAGAGGTACGTGTCACCCCTTGGCAGAACGAGCCGGGGCCGCCGGAACCGTCCGGACACGCGGGGAGGCGAAGCCCCTGCACACGGCGGCGCGGCACCGGCAACTCCCCGGTGCCGCGGCGTGACCGCCGGGCCGCCGAACGTCCGCCCGGCCCTCCGTCAGAAGCCGTAGCCCATGCGCCGGGACAGCTCCTCGCCCGCCGCCGCCATCCGCTTCGCCACCACCGGCAGCCGCTCCGGGCCCAGCCGGTACACCGGCCCGGAGACGCTGATCGCCGCGATGACCTTGCCGTCGTGTGCCCGGACCGGCGCGGCCGCGGCCGCGAGACCCAGCTCCAGCTCGTCCGTCGTCACGGCGTATCCGCGCGCCAGCACGGACTCCAGCTCGGTCCGCAGCAGGGCCGCGCCGGTGACCGTGCGCTCGGTGAACCGGGGCAGCGGCCGGGCGAGGAAGCCCTCGCGCAGGGTGGGCGGCATGTGCGCGAGCAGCACCTTGCCGCTGGCGGTGGCGTGCAGCGGGGTGCGCCTGCCGAGCCAGTTCTGCGCGGTGACGGAGGCGGTGCCGCGGGCCTGCATGACATTGACGGCGGCGTCGTCGTCCAGCACCGCGATGTTCACCGTCTCGCCGAGTTCGTCGGCGGCCTCGCGGCAGACGGGGACGCCCTCCCGGGAGATGTCCAGCCGGACCGCCGCCGCTCCGGCGAGGCGCAGCACCCCGGCGCCCAGGAAGTACTTGCCGCGGTCGCTGGCCTGGCTCACCAGGCCCCGGTTCTCCAGGACGCCGAGCAGCCGGAACGCGGTGGACTTGTGCACGTCCAGTTCCTCGGCGATCTCGGTGACACCGGCCTCACCGTGCCGGGCGAGGATCTCCAGCACGCTCACGGCCCGGTCCACCGACTGTACGGAACCGGCCGCGCCGCGACCTGTGCCCCGCTCCGGGGAGTCGTCGTCCGCCCTGGTCTCGTCGCCGCGGTCGGCCCGCTTCTGCGTGCGGCTCATGGCTCGACTCCCACCATCTGCCGGCCCGGTTCGGGCCGCGTCTGCGGGAAGCCCTTGACGCGACGGGCGTCCCGCGCGGATTCTGTTGCGCACAGCGCATTTTCGTGCACCCTGCGGAACATCATGTTACCGAAGCGTCCGTATCCCGGAAGGGGTGCGGATCACTTGGACCTGCCCGGTCCACCGCGCCTCCGGCTTGTGCCGTCCTTGCCGCACCCTCGCATCCTGCCGTCTGCACCTGTCCGGTCCGGACCGAGCGTCCCGGACCGAGAGGGGGGACCCGTGATTCCCGTCTGCCGTCTCGAAGACCTCCCCGAGGGCGAGTCCGTCCGGCTCGACACCGCCCCGCCGATCGCCGTGTTCCGCACCGACGACGGCTCCCTCTACGCCGTCGACGACACGTGCACCCACCAGGACGCCTCGCTCTCCGAGGGCTGGCTGGAGGGGTGTCTGATCGAATGCCCGCTGCACGCCGCCGCGTTCGACCTGCGCACCGGCGCCCCGACCTGCCTCCCGGCCCGGCACCCCCTGCGCACCCACCTCGTCACCGTGGACGACGGCGTGATCCACGTCCATGTCACGGTGCGGGAGGGAACGGCTGTCTGAACGCGCCCCCGCGGACAAGGAGTCACCGCACATGAGGACCGTGACCATCGTCGGCGCCTCCCTCGCGGGGCTGTACGCGGCACGCGAGCTGCGCGCGCAGGGGTACGACGGCCGGCTGGTCGTCGTCGGCGACGAACCGCACCCGCCCTACGACCGCCCGCCGCTCTCCAAGGACTTCCTCACCGGCCGCGCCGACGAGCACCAACTCGCCCTGACGGACGCCGAGGAGACCGCCGACCTCGACGCGAAGTGGCTGCTCGGCGTCCGCGCGCGGGGCCTCGACACCCGGACCCGCACCGTACTGCTGGAGGACGGCCGCACCCTCGCCACCGACGGGCTGGTCATCGCCACCGGCGCGACGGCCCGCCGACTCCCCGGCGCCCCGCCCGACGTCCACACCCTGCGGACCCTGGACGACGCCCGCACCCAGCGCACCCGGCTCACCGAGGGCCCACAGCGGGTCGTCATGATCGGCGGCGGCTTCATCGGCGCCGAGACCGCCGCGTCCTGCGCCGCCCTCGGCCACGACGTCACCGTGCTCGAAGCCGCCCCGCTGCCCCTGCTGCCCCAACTCGGCCCGGAGATGGCCGCCGTGTGCGCCACGCTCCACCGCCGGGGCGGCGTGCGGCTCCGCACCGGCATCGGCGTGACGCGCATCGGCCGCACCGGCTCGGCCACCGCCGTGGAACTGGCCGACGGTCACACCCTGACCGCGGACATCGTGATCGCCGGCATCGGCGCCGTCCCGAACACCGCCTGGCTGACGGGCTCCACGCTCGTCCTCGACGACGGCGTGCTCTGCGACGACGGATGCGTGACGGCGTTGCCCCAGGTGGTCGCCGTCGGCGATGTGGCCCGCGCCGGGGGCGTACGCGCCGAGCACTGGACCTCGGCCACCGAGCAGCCCCGCGTCGCCGTCACCAACCTGCTCGCCGGACGCACGCTCGCCACCCCGCGGCCGGTGCCCTACTTCTGGTCCGACCAGTACGGCTCCCGCATCCAGTTCGCGGGCCGGTACCGAGCGGGGGACACCGTCCGCGTCACCGAGGGCGGACTCTCCGACGACGGGCCGGGCGACGGAGGCTTCCTGGCCCGCTACGAACGCGACGGCACCACCGTCGCCGTACTCGCGGTGGACCGGCCCCGGCCCTTCGCCCGCGCCCGGCGGGCACTCGGCCGGGCCGTGGAGACCGTCACGACGTGAGTCCGCGCGGGTCGGTCACCTCAGGGGTGGGACAGCCGCTTCGCGCCGGCCCGCCTGGCTATCCGCTCCTGGTCCCGCTGCGCCGTGCGCTCGCGGCGCCGCGCCGCCCGCCGCTCCCGGCGGAGCTGCCGCGCGGTGCTGCTGGGCTCGGAGATCACTCCGTACCGCTGGTTCCACACCTGGCGGGTCACCCAGACGTCGACCACCGCCCAGGTGGCCACCACCGTGCTCGCCACGCTGCTGATCACCATCGGAAACGCCGCCCAGGACCCGGCCAGCGTGCACAGGAACGCCACCATCGCCTGGATCAGCGTCACCGCGATGATCAGCACCGCCCGCACCGCCGCGGTGCGCACCGGGTCCGCCATCCGGCGCCGCTTCGCGGGCTCCTCCACCCACAGCGGCCGGTACTCCGCCTGCTGTCGCCCGGCTCTCACACCACCCGGCGTGCTCGCCGGTATCCCGCGCTCCGGACCCACCTGGCCCGGAATCCGCGCCGGGCGCTCCGCCACGCCAACCTCGGGCGCACCGCGCCGCTCAGCCGTGCCCATCACCGTGTCACTCCCCACCGCCGGCAAACCGCTCGCCCCGGAACCCGAAGGCCCCGACTCCCCAGTGGCTGCCCGGCTTGCGCTGTTTTACGCGGCCGGGGCGAAGGACGCGGCCGGTGTGGCCGATTCCCTCCCCGTTTCCCCAGGTGAACGACGAACGAGGCGTCTCGAAGATTCCCGACTTGTGAAAATTTCCAGCCAACCGGTGTCCGTACTGTTTCGGCCCGCTTCCCCTGCACCCCTCCCGTCACGGCCGCAATCTCCCCCAATGCCCGGACAACTCGCCATCTACCGCCTGTCGTAAGGGAGTTCACGCATCAGACGCGCCTGCGAGGCACCTGTGGGGCGGTAGTAGGCTCGCGCCGTTCCGAGTCGGACACACGTACCCCCGGTGAGGGGTCGAGCTGGGGGAGGCCATGCGGTTTCGCGGGAAGTCGATCCGCCGGAAGATCGTGGCGCTGCTTCTCGTGCCGCTGGTGGCCCTGACCGTCGTCTGGGCGTTCGCCACCGTGCTGACGGGAAGTGAGGTCGCCCGGTCGCTGCGCGTCTCACGCGCCGTGAAGGACATCGGCCACCCCACCGAGGACACCGTCCGAGACCTCCAGCACGAGCGCCGGCAGAGCCTCGTCTACCTCGCCGACCCGCGCGCCGCCGACGCCCTCGCCGAACTGCACCGCTCGCGCACCGCCACCGACCGGCCCCTGGCCACCCTCCGCGCCAACGCCCGGAACCCCAAGACCCGCGACGCGCTGCGCGGCGAGGACGGCGAACGCCTCACCACCGCGCTCGACGCCCTCGGCGGCCTGGAGTCCCTGCGCCGCAGCGTCGAGGAGCGCACCGTCACCCGCGCCGGGGCGCTCGACCTCTACAACCGCCTGGTCGACCCCTGCTACGCCCTGGTCGCCGCGGTCGACGGGGTCGACGACGTCGAGATGGACAAGCAGGCCGGGGCCCTCGTCAACACCGGCCGCGCCCGCGAACTCCTCTCCCGCGAGGACGCCATCCTCGGCTCCGCCCTGGTGGTCGGCAGCCTCTCCCGCGAGGAGGCCCGCCAGGTCTCCGACCTCGTCGCCCAGCGCACCCTCCTCTACGACGTCAGCCTCCCGCTGCTCCCCGCCCCGGAGCGCGACCGCTACGAGAGCTACTGGCGCAACGCCACCACCGCCCCCCTGCGAGCGGCCGAGCGCGAGGTCATCGACACCGGCGCCGGCATCCCGCGCGGTGTCACCACCGCGAGCTGGCACGCCGTCGCCGGAGGCGTCCTCGAAGACCTCGGCACCATGGACGACCAGGCCGGCCACCGCTTCCGCGACCGGGTACGGCCCGTCACCTACGGCGTCATCGCCCAGGCCGCCGTCGCCGGCATCCTCGGCCTGGCGGCCCTCCTCGTCTCCCTCGTCCTGTCCGTGCGCGTCGGCCGCCGTCTCATCCGCGACCTCAAGCGGCTGCGGACGGAGGCCCACGAGGCGTCCGCCGTCCGGCTGCCCCACGTCATGCGCCGCCTCTCCGCGGGCGAACCGGTCGACGTGGAGAGCGAGGTGCCCCGGCCCGACTACGACCAGAACGAGATCGGCGAGGTCGGCCGCGCCCTCAACACCCTCCAACGCGCCGCCGTCGAGGCCGCCGTGAAGCAGTCCGAACTGCGCGCCGGGGTCTCCGAGGTGTTCGTCAACCTCGCCCGCCGCAGCCAGGTGCTGCTGCACAAGCAGCTCACCCTGCTGGACACCATGGAGCGCCGCACCGAGGACACCGACGAGCTCGCCGACCTGTTCCGGCTGGACCACCTCACCACCCGCATGCGCCGCCACGCCGAGGGCCTGGTGATCCTCTCCGGCGCCGCCCCCTCCCGCCAGTGGCGCCGCCCGGTACGGCTGATGGACGTCGTCCGCGCCTCCGTCGCCGAGGTGGAGGACTACGAGCGGGTGGAGGTACGGCGGCTGCCCCGCGTCGCGGTCATCGGCCCCGCCGTCTCCGACCTCACCCACCTCGTGGCCGAACTGCTGGAGAACGCCACGCTGTTCTCGCCCCCGCACACCAATGTGCACGTGGTGGGGGAGCGGGTCGCCAACGGCTTCGCGCTGGAGATCCACGACCGCGGCCTCGGCATGACGGCCGAGGCGCTGCTCGACGCGAATCTGCGGCTAGCGGAGACCCCTGAGTTCGAGCTGTCCGACACCGACCGGCTCGGTCTGTTCGTGGTCAGCCGCCTCGCCCGCCGCCAGCACGTGCGCGTCTCCCTCCAGCCCTCTCCCTACGGCGGCACCACCGCCGTCGTCCTCATCCCCGACGCGCTGCTCACCGACGACGCCCCCGACACCAACGGCATCGGCATCCGGCTGGGCGACCTGTCCAAGGAGACCCAGCGGACCAGGGAACGCGGCACCGCCCGGACTGTGGAACGCGACGAGCCGGCCGGACCGGGTGCCACCGTGGACCGCCCCGCCCTCGACGCGCCCGCCGAGGAATTCCCCAGCGTGCTGGCGGACGACGACAGCGAACTCGGCGGCATCTTCCGCGCCCGCAGCCTCGACCCCGCCGACGTCCACGACCCGGCCGCGCTCGTGCCGCCGCCCCGGCGCGAGCCGCCCAAGCTGGTCAGCTCGCACGGCGAACCCGTCGCCTCGCGTCCCGAACCCTTCGGCGCCGAGCCCGACGGCCCGCCCCCGCTGCCCACCCGCCGCC
>NZ_WWKH01000672.1:0-2861 GCF_009865595.1 Streptomyces sp. SID1328
GACAGGCGGGCCAGCGCCGCGTCGTGCGGGCAGCCGAGCCCGTCCCAGCAGGCCGCGGCGCCCGCCCAGTCGCCGGTCAGCTCCAGCGCGTAGGGTTCGGCGGCCGGCACCCGCGGGGGCGTCCCGCCGGCGCGGCGGATCCAGCAGGCCAGCGGGCCGGACAGCCAGGGTTGCGTACGCTCCGTCAACGCGGCCAGCCCGTTGCGTGCCTCCGTCTGGACCAGCTCGTGGTCACCGGCCAGCCAGGCCGCCTCCACCCGGGCCTCCCACCCCAGACCCGTGTCCAGCAGGCAGTCCGAGTCGACCAGGCCCGCCGCCTGGTCCAGCAGCGGCCACACCTGGTCCTTGCCCTGGCGGGCCCGCACCAGGCCCAGGACGGTCAGGGCCAGGGCCTCGCCGACCGGCGGTGAGCCGGGGTGGGACACGACCTGCTGCGCGGTGTCGGCGGCCTGGGTCCACAGGCCCCGGTTCAGCAGTCCCCAGCTGTCCCAGGCCCTCGCGCACAGCAGGTGGGGCAGCAGGTCGTGGTCGAGGAAGTAGGCTTCCGCCCGGCTCGCGGCCGCGGTGGTCCGGTCGGCATCATGCTGCAACGCGGCGAGCCGGCACAGGGCGAGCGCCAGGAAACCCGCGTCCACCGGCATATCCCGCGCCATCGCGCTGGACACCGCCCGCTCGCAGTCCTCCCACCCCGCCCCTTCGCTCAGCAGGCGGGCCGCCGCGGCATGGAAGTGCGCCTGGTCGGCCACCCCCGCGTCGCCGAAACGCTCGCCCAGAGCGGCCGCCTTCTCGGCGTAGGCGGCGGCCACCGCGACCCCGTCATGCTCGTGACAGGCCAACTGGCAGAGGTTCAGATACGCCCACGCCAACTCCCGGCTCGGCCGCAGCCCTTCGAGTACCCGCACTGCCTCCAGGCCGGTCTGCCTGGCCTCGGCGGTGCGCCCGGCCGGCCACAGCCAGCACGACAGCCAGCGCAGGTTCTCCCCCTCGCGCAGCCGGTCACCCAGTGCCCGGCGCAGCCGCACCGCCGTACGGCGGGACGTCACCCCCTCATCGAGTCGGCTGGACAGCAGACAGGCCTGAGAGTGGCCCTCCAGCAGAGAGGTCTGCTGGTCGGCCGGCAGGTCGTCGGCGTACCGCAGGGCGCGGGTGTACTGGGCGGCCGCTTCACGGTGGGCGCCCGACGCGGCGGCGTGGGCGGCCGCCGCGGGCGCGTACTCCAGCACGGCGGCCGCGTCCTCCGCGCCCTCGGAATGATCGGCCAGCAGCGCCAGGTCGTCCGCCGCGACCGGCCCGGACCGCATCAACGCCAGTGCCTGCCGGTGAACTCGCAGGCGGCGGGCCGCGGGTACGGCCTCCAGTACCGCCCGCCGGGTCAGCTCATGGCGGAACTCGGCCGTTCGCCCCTCGGTGCGGACGATGCCGCAGGCCACGGCCTCGTCGAGAGCCTCCTCCGGGGCCGGCAGGATGCCGGCCAGCAGCGGCAGCGAGACCCGGCGTCCGAGGACGGCCAGCACGTCGACCACCCGGCGCGCCGGGGCCGACAGGCCGGCCAGGCGGCCCGCGACGGCCTCGCGCACCGTGGCCGGGATGGGCTCGGCGGGGGCGGCCAGGATCGAGGTGACGATGAACGGGTTGCCGGCGGACACGCGGTACACCTGCTCGGCGTCCACGGCGTGTCCGGCGGCCAGCAGGGCCACGGCCCCGCGGCTCAGGGGGAGCAGGTCGTGGCGGTACACCCACGGATAACCGGCCAGGGTGCCGAGGAGGGCGGTCAGGTCGTGGGTCCGGCCGATCTCGTCGTCGCGGTAGGTGACCACCACCAGCGCCGGAACGCCGGGCAGGCGCCGGGTCAGATGGCGCAGCAGGTCCATCGTGGCCTCATCTGCCCAGTGGACGTCCTCCAGGACCAGCAGGCTCGGATAGGAACTCAGGTCGGCGAGCAGGCAGTCGAAGAGCTCGTCGGAACGGCAGGTGCCGGCCAGCGCCCCGGTCAGGGCGGTGCGCGCCGCAGCACCCAGGTTCGGGGCCAGGTCCGTCAGGGGGCCCAACGGGCGGGGAGTGGCCAGCGGATCACAAGCGCCCGAGAGGACCCGGACGTGGGGATCGGCCAGCCGGGCCAGCCGGTGAACAACGGCGGTCTTGCCGATGCCGGTCTCGCCCCGCACAAGGGCCAGGCGTCCCGGACCGCTCACTGCCACTTTCAGGTGGCCGGTGAGGTCCTGGAGAACGGCCTCTCGCTCTAGCAGGTCCATCACACGTCAGTTTCTCTCCGTGGCCGGAGCCGCGCAAAAGATCCAGCCCGATCCCAGCAGGTGGGCCGTCCGGGCGGTAATGCCCGGGTGCCGCGTCAGGACCTGGGGTGTGCCCCGAGTGGAAGTTGGGGTGTCCGCCCGATGCGCCGCCGGAGACAGCGGCGCATGCTGGTCGAGGAGTTCCAAACCCGGGCTCCCCCGCGCCTCCGGGAAAAGACTGTGGCGGTCCGCCGCGTCCTGATGTCCCGGAGTTGAGGCGGCTTGAGCTCCAGGGCTACGGAGAACGCCCTCCGTAATCGAATCGGGACCGCGAACCGGCCGTCCCGGTATTCCCCGGAAAGGAATCATCATGCAGAACTTCGCGAAGCGTGCGGCGCTGGTGACGGCATCGGCTGCCCTGGCTGCTGGGGGTGCCCTCACTCCCTCCTCCGCATTCGCCACCCCGGCGCCCACAGGAACTCACGCGACGACGCCGGACAAGCCGTGCCCGAAGGGGAAGAACTGCAAGATCAACCGTAACGCTCAGGGCCGCAACACCCAGGGCGGTGTCCAGGGCAGCGGTAGGGGGAACACGCAGGGTGGCGTGCAGGGTGGCGGCACCGGTAACAC
>NZ_WWKH01000673.1:0-5098 GCF_009865595.1 Streptomyces sp. SID1328
GACGCCCGCGCGGCGCATAGCGGCGCCGAACTCCGCGAGGTCCGGCAGGGGATGGCGGCCGCGGGGGCCGGGGGGCGCGGCCAGCTCCCGGTCCAGGTCGACGAAGACCGCGCCGGGCAGGTGGCCGGCCTCGTAGGCGGCGCGGGCGTCGAAGGCGGGGGCGTCCGGTGCGCTCAGTTGCCAGCGCACGTCCAGCAGCGTCGGCGGGGTAGGCCCGGCCAGGTCCCGGGCCAGTTCGGCGGCGGTGATGATGACTGTCATGGCGCCATCCTCGCGCACGGGGTGGCCGCCACGCCCGGCTGCCACTACTCTGCTCGGCCGGACAGCCCCGGTCACACGGCGTACCGTATCGGGCACACAGTGTGCGTTCGGCGGCGCTCGCCGGTCATCGCCCGGAGGGCGAACGGCGGCCGACCGGACCTTCCGCCGGCCCGCGTGCCACCCCGTACCGGTGGCGGCCCGGGCACGCGGGCGCGGGCTACCGGCCCGGCCCGCGGGAAGCGGATGCGACGCGGCCCCCATGAGGGACCGGAGAGAGAGTGAGCGATGACCGAGGCACCGGAGTCGGCCGGCCCACGAGCGCCGCACGCACCCGGCACGCCGTGCTGGGTGAGCCTGATGACGCGGTCGGCGGACGCCGCCGAGGAGTTCTACGGGGCCGTGTTCGGCTGGGAGTTCCGGGCCGGCCCGCTCGGCCGCCCGGTGCGGGCTTCGCTGGGGGGCCGGGAGGTGGCCGTCATCAACCAACTCCCCGCGGACGCGGGGCTTTCGGCCGCCTGGACGCCCTATCTCGCCTCGGACGACGTGGACCTCACCGCCGAGCGGGTGCGGCTGTCCGGCGGCACGGTGGCGGTCGGCCCGCTGGACGCGGCTGAGAACGGCCGGGTCGCCATCGCCGCCGACCCCTCCGGAGCGGTCTTCGGCTTCTGCACCACCTGGGCCCACCCCGCCCCGAAGGGCGCCCGCGGACCGGGCCTGCCCGCGTGGACCGAGCTGCGGACGGTGTCGGCAGTGCGCGTGACGACGTTCTACGCGCGGGTGTTCGGCTACGAGGCGGAGCCGCCGGCGGCCCCGGACCACATCACCCTGCGCAGCGAGGGCCGTCCGGTGGTGGCCCTGCGCGGGATGGGGCACCGTCTCCCCCGCCCCCTGGGAGCGCACTGGCTGCCGCACTTCGAGGTGGCGGACACCGACGCCACGGTCCGCCAGGTGCTGGACCTCGGCGGCCGGCTGCTGGAACCGGCGTACGACGGCCCGTACGGCAGAGTCGCCACGGTGGCGGACCCGCAGGGGGCCCGGTTCGGCGTGGCGCGCAGGGTGGGGACGGTACCCCGGCCGCGCGGGTAGATCAGGCGGAGGTCACCGGCAGGACGTCCGGGGAGAGGGCGCCGGCCTGAGTGGAGGAGGCGGTCATCCGGCGGCGGTGGTGGCGGCGGCACAGGACCTCGTAGCCGATGGCCGTGGCGGGTCGGTTGACGTCGCCGACCACCACCTGCTCGCCCTCCACCACCATCTCGCCGCCGACCGTGCGGGCGTTGTGCGTGGCGCGGGCGCCGCACCAGCACATCGCCTCGACCTGGAGCGTCTCTATCCGGTCCGCGAGCTCGATCAGGCGCTGGGAGCCGGGGAAGAGCTTGGTGCGGAAGTCGGTGGTGATGCCGAAGGCGAAGACGTCGAGATCCAGGTCGTCCACCACGCGGGCGAGCTGGTCGATCTGCTCGGGGCTGAGGAACTGGGCCTCGTCCACGATCACGTAGTCGACCTTGCCGCCGCGCGACATCAGGGCGACGACATGGCCGTACAGGTCCATGCCCGGCATCGCCTCGACCGCGTCCGTGACCAGGCCGAGGCGGGAGGACAGCTTGCCCTCGCCGGCGCGGTCGTCCCGCGTGAAGATCAGGCCCTGGAGTCCTCGCGCCGAGCGGTTGTGCTCGATCTGCAGAGCCAGGGTCGACTTCCCGCAGTCCATCGTTCCGGAGAAGAACACCAGCTCGGACATGAGGGGTTGAGCACCTTTCGGCGAGAGGAGGGTGAGGAGTTCAGGAACGGACTTCGAGGAGGGGGACGAGCTGCTCGGCGGGGGTCATCGAGCCGTGGTTGCCGACCATCAGCGACTCCTTGGGCTCGCGCTCGGAGGCGGTGATCAGCACGTCGTCGTAGGCGGCGGCGACCACGTCACCGATCCTCGGGTACACGCGCTCGTCGACGTGCGGCCCGAACCAGCCGGTCTGCACGGCCTCGTCGCGGGAGGCGATCCAGAAGCGGTCGCCGAGGACCTCGCGCCAGCAGGTCAGCACGTCGTTCTCCGCGCCGGGCACCGCGTACACGTGCCGGGCGCGGCCCTCGCCGCCGAGGAGGGAGACACCGGCGCGCAGCTCCCAGTCCTCGTCGAAGTCGATGCGGTGCTCCTCGTCAAAGGGGATGTCGACCATGCCGTGATCGGCGGTGACGTAGAGCGCGCTGCGCGGGGGGAGCTGCTCGGCCAGGCGCTGGGCGAGCCGGTCGACGTACATGAGCTGGCCGCGCCAGGTGTCGGAACCGATGCCGTAGCGGTGGCCGGCGCCGTCGAGTTCGGCGTAGTACGTGTAGACCAGTGAGCGGTCCCCGGCGGCGAGCTGCTGGGCCGCGAGGTCCATGCGCTCCTCGCCGGCGAGGCTGCCGACGAAGGTGCCGCCGCTGAGCGCGACCTTGGTGAGCGGGGTGTTCTGGAAGTGCGGCGAGGACACCTGGGCGGCGTGCACCCCGGCGCGGTCGGCCAGCTCGAACACGGTCGGGTACGGCTGCCAGGCGTGCGGCGGGGTCCAGGGCTGCCAGCGGAGCTGGTTCATCAGCCGGCCGGTGTCCGGGTCGCGCACGGTGTAGCCGGGCAGGCCGTGCGCGCCGGGCGGCAGACCGGTGCCGACGGAGCCCAGCGAGGTCGCGGTGGTCGCCGGGTAACCGGCGGTGAGGGGGCGGCCGGTGCCGCCGCGCGAGCTGCCGAGCAGGGAGTTCAGGAACGGCGCCTCGTCGGGGTGGGCGCGCAGCAGCTCCCAGCCGAGGCCGTCGACCAGGAAGACGCAGACCCGGTCGGCGGGGGTCAGCTCGGTGATGGCCGGGGTCATGCCGGGGACGCCCAGGCCGGCCGCGAGGGTGGGCAGCAGGTCGGCGAGGGAGCCGTGGCCGTACTCGGGCAGCGGGGCGGAGGACAGGGCGAGGGGTTCCAGGGCGTCCCAGGGAGAGGGCTGGGACATCAGCGGGTGACGTCCGCGGTCGCCTCGGAGATGGACTGCGCGAAGGCGAGCGCCTGGCGCACGGTCTCCGGGCCGTCCCCGGCCTCGCTCACCCGCAGGCTGAGGTCGTCGGCGGTGGAGCTGCCGGTGTAGCCGTGGTCGGCCTCGCAGTTCGGGTCACCGCAGGCGGCGGGCTCCAGGTCGAGGCGGCTGACCGCGCCCCAGCCGATGGTGAGGACGACCTCGCGGGGCAGGGTGCCCGGCGTGTACTGCTCGGGGTTGGCCACCACCCGGCTGACCACGACGGAGGAGATCCGGCCGATCTTCACGGACTCGGTGGAGGTGGTGGCGTACGGGGTCGGGGAAGTGCCGTCGGCGGCCTGCTCGTCGGTGTGGCTGACGATGAAACGGTTGGCGGTCAGGACGAGGACGGTGACATGGCGGCGGACCTCGTTCTGGTCGAACGTGGTCTCCTGGTGGACCAGATACGACCGGACGGCCTCACCGCCGACAGCGGCCTCCACCGCCTCGGCCACGAGGGCCGGGTAGTAGCCGCTGCGCTCGATCGCCGTGCGAAGCCCCTGGGTCGTCGTACTGGTCTTGGCCATGGCGTCCATCCTAATCCGTGACCAGGTGCACTCCGGGCCAGTCGGGACGACCCGGCACCTCCCGCCGGACCAGTCCCGGCCGTATCTCGACGCCCTCGGCGGCGATGAGGCAGGAGACCGTTTCGCTGCCGCCGCCGTCGGCCTCGAAGGCCACGATCACCGGCGGGTCCTCGCCGAGCGACCGCGTCAGCCGGGCCCGCTCCTCGGCCGTGGGCGGCCGGAAGACGGGGTCCTGGAAGGCGAACGGGCAGGAGACCAGGGCCGGGGAGAGAAAGTGCACCTCCAGGCCGTGGTGGTGGGTGAGGTCGTGCCCGGCGGCGAGCCGGAACCGCCCGGCGTCCCAGCCGAGCACCTCCCAGTCCCACCAGCTCCCGTCGGGCAGCGCCCGGCCGGCGATCCGCATCGGACTCCCCCTCAGTACGCCGGCAGGGTGCGGGGGCCCAGGTCGGTGCGGGCCGGTGGGGGGGCGAGGCGGATGGTGGCGTCCAGGACGGTGGTGCCGTGCTGGGCCACGACCGCGGGTTCGAGGGTGATGGCCACTACCTCCGGGTGGTCGTCCACCAGGCGGGAGACCCTGAGGAGGAGTTCCTCCAGGGCGGGGGTGTCGACCGGGGTGGAGCCGCGCCAGCCGAAGAGGAGGGGGGCGGTGCGGATGGAGCGGATCAGGGAGGTGGCGTCCCGGTCGGTGACGGGGACGAGCCGGTGCGCCATGTCGTCCAGGAGCTGGGACGCGGCCCCGGCCAGCCCGAAGGACAGCACGGCACCGGCCGCCGGGTCGATGACCGCCCGTACGACGGTGTCCACACCTCGGGGTGCCATGGCCTGCACCACCGGCCGCAGTTGCTCGGGGGGCCCGAACAGATCGGTCAACTCGCCGTATGCCCGCCGCAGTTGTTCCTCGTCCGCGAGGTCGAGCCGGACCCCGCCGAGGTCGGCGCGGTGCCGCAGGTGGGGCGCGGTGGCTTTGAGGACGACCGGGTAGCCGAGACAGCGGGCGGCGGACGCGGCCGCGTCCGGGGTGGGCGCGGGCAGCGCGGGCCGGACGTGGATGCCGTAGGTGGCGAGCAGCTCGCGGGTGTCCTCGGGGCCGACGGCGAAGCCCTCGCCGCGTTCCAGCAGCCCGGCGATGATCTCGGCGGCCTTGCGCTCGTCGATGTCGTCGTACTCGGGCACCTTGCCGGGATCGGCGGCCTCGCGGCGCCACTGCCCGTACCGGACGGCCTCGGCCAGCGCGCGCACCGCGCGCTCGGCGGCGGGGTAGGCCGGGATCAGCCGGGGGCC
>NZ_WWKH01000674.1:0-2741 GCF_009865595.1 Streptomyces sp. SID1328
GTTGCCGCGCAGCATCAGGAAGTTGACGATCTCGCGGACGGTGGGCACGCCCTGCCGCTGCTGGGTGACGCCCATGGCCCAGCAGACGATCACGCGGCCCGCGTGCATGACGTGGTCGTGGGCCTCCTCGATCTCCTCCCGGGTGAGCTGGGTGGCGGTGAGGATGTCGTCCCACGAGATGCTGCGGGCGTGCTGGGCGAACTCCTCGAAGCCGGAGGTGTACCTGGCGATGAAGTCGTGGTCGAGGACCGTGCCGGGGCTGGCGTCCTCGGCTTCCAGCAGCAGCTTGTTGAGGCCCTGGAAGAGGGCCAGGTCGCCGCCGCTGCGGATGTGCAGGAACTGGTCGGAGATCTGGACGCCGTCGCCGATCACGCCCCGGACCTGCTGCGGGTTCTTGAACCGCATCAGACCGGCCTCGGGCAGGGTGTTCACCGAGATGATCTTGCCGCCGTTGTCCTTGCACTCCTCGAGCGCGGACAGCTGGCGCGGGTGGTTCGTCGCCGGGTTCTGGCCGACGAGGAAGATCAGGTCGGACTGGTGGATGTCGTCCAGCGAGACGGTGCCCTTGCCGGTGCCGAGCGTCTCGTGCAGGCCGAAGCCGCTGGTCTCGTGGCACAGGTTGCTGCAGTCGGGCAGGTTGTTGGTGCCGAAGGCGCGGGCGAAGAGCTGGAGCACGAACGCCGACTCGTTGCTGGCCCGGCCCGAGGTGTAGAAGCAGGCTTCGTCCGGTGAGTCCAGGGACTTCAGCTCGTCGGCGAGCAGGTCCAGCGCGTCGGCCCAGCTGATCGGCTCGTAGTAGTCCGAGTCGGCCCGCTTGATCATCGGCTCGGTGAGGCGGCCCTGCTGGTTGAGCCAGAGGTCGGACTGCTCGTTGAGCCAGGAGACGGGGTGGGCGCGGAAGAACTCGCGGGTGACGCGGCGCCCGGTGGCCTCGTCGTTGATGTGCTTGGCACCGTTCTCGCAGTACTCGTTCATGTGCCGGTGGCCCGGTGCCGGGTCGGCCCAGGCGCAGCCGGGACAGTCGATGCCGCCGACCTGGTTCATGGTCAGCAGCGTCGTCGCCGTGGTGCGCAGCGATGTCTCCTCGAGGGAGTACTCCAGGGCGTGCGTCACCGCCGGGACGCCCGCCGCCCACTTCTTGGGCGGGCTGACGATCAGCGGCTCGTCCGGCTCGTGCTTCGGCGCCTTCTTCATGGGTAATGCCTCTCGCTCTGTCCTGCGGTGCGCAGGAGGCCGCTCGGTCGTCCGGGGTGGCGGGTCGGCCAGGGGTCAGCCGACGGGCCACTTGGGGACGCGGCTCCTGGGCGGGTTCGGCTCGGAGGGCGAGACCCGGCCGTTGTGGATGGAGCCCCGCCAGGCGCCGCTGGCATCGCCGAGGCCCTCGATGAACTCCTTGAAGTTCTCCAGCGACTCGCGGACGAGCTTGCGGGCCCGTTTCGCCGGGTCCGGCAGCCGGCCGCTGAGCCCGTGCGGCTCGACGTGCATGTTCACCGTGATCACGGTGCGGTCCGGAGCGGCCGCGCGGAAGGACACCTCGCCCCACAGCCAGGGCTGGCGTCCCACACTGCGCCAGGCGATGTGCGAATCCGGTTCCTGCTCCACGATCTCGGCCATGAACTCCTTGGTGAGGAGTCCCGTCCTCACCCTCCACCGGGTCATCGCGGGGCCGACCTGGTCCACGCGCTGCACGGCGTTCATGATCCGGGGAAAGCTCTTGAACTGGGTCCACTGGTCGTACGCGGTGCGGACGGGTACTCGGACCTCGACCGACACGTGGATGCTGCTCATGGTCCACCTGCTTCCAGGCACGGATGCGTTCAGTCTTGCCGGACCGCGCATCCGTCGCCACAGCGGAAGGGCGCCGCCGGAGCCGCATCTGCGAGCTTCTCAGCGAGAGGTGAGGACATGACGCGGAGCGGAGACACCCTGTCCCCGGGGATGTCCGCGCTGGTCACCGGGGGTTCCCGGGGGCTCGGACTGCTGATCGCCGGGCAACTCGCGGGTCGCGGATGCGAGGTGACGATCCTCGCGAGGGACTCGGGGGAATTGGGCCGGGCGATGGGCTGGATACGCCACCGCACCGGCCGTACGGTCCGCGCGGTGGTGTGCGACGTACGGGACGAGGAGGCGGTGACGGCGGCGGTCGGCGAGGCCGCGGCGGCGCACGGCGGGCTGGACGTGGTGATCGCCAACGCGGGTGTCATCCAGGTCGCCCCGGCCGAGACGGCGGGCAGCCGCGCCTTCCACGACGCCATGGCGACGATCTTCGACGGCACCCTGTACACCTGCCTGGCCGCCCTCCCCCATCTGCGCCGCAGCCCGCACGGCGGCCGCCTGGGCCTGATCGGCTCGGTCGGCGCGCTGGTCTCCCCGCCGCACCTCGTCCCCTACTCCTGCGCTAAGGCGGCGGTACGCGCGCTGGGCGAAGGGCTCCAGGCGGAGACGGCCGGCAGCGCGGTGAGCGTGACCACGGTCCATCCGGGCCTGATGCGCACCGGCTCACATCTCCAGGCCGAGTTCGGCGGGCAGGCGGAGGAGGAGTACGCCTGGTTCTCCACCCTCTCGGGGACGCCGGTGCTGTCCATGGACGCGGAGCGCGCCGCGGCGAAGGTCGTCCAGGCGGTGGAGCGCCGCCGTACCCGCGCGGTCCTCACCCCCGCGGCCCGCCTGGCCTCGATGGCCCACGGCGTGGCCCCCACCGCCACGACCCGGGCCACCGGCCTGGCCGCCCGCACCCTCCC
>NZ_WWKH01000069.1:0-2027 GCF_009865595.1 Streptomyces sp. SID1328
CGCCACAGGTCGGAGGCGTGGTTGTTCCACAGCACCGCCCCCGCGTAATCGTACGACTCCGGGTCGAGCGGCGTGCCCAGCTCCGGGGCGTCCTCACTGTGGCGGGTGCCGCAGCGGCAGGGCCGGGTGCCGGGCCGGTTGTGCACGGGCCCGAACGACGGGGCCGTGAGGGTGGCGAACACACGGGGGTGGTCGCGGATGGTGTGCGGGGTGCCCTTGGTGGGGTCTCCTACGAGGCCGGCGCGGATGAGGTGGTAGGTGTCGCCGGCGTAGGTCCAGGCGCACGCCGGGCAGCGCGAGGCGCGCCGGTTCCCGCAGGCCAGACGGAGGACGCCGCCGGGTTCGGCGTTGGTGGAGTAGTGGTGCAGCACGTGCCCGGTTGCGGTGTCCCGTGTGACGGTCGTCCCGGTGAGTCGGATCGGGTCGGTGCAGCCGCCGGTGCGGCGGATCTGGTCCTGGATGCGGTCGAAGCCGGGAGACCCGGCCAGCCTCAACACGTCGGTGAGGGTGGCCGGGTCCAGGCCCGCCATCGTGGCGGCGTCGGTCACGCGCACACCTCCTGACGGGCGGTCAGGAATGCGGTTCCGATCCACCGGGTGTAGGCGGGCGGTATTGCTTCGGTCAGCTCCTCGCGCACATCGGTCCAGGTGATGCCCATCGCCGCTTGCATCTCCGGGACGGTGGCCTTGCCGCCGCCGTTGCCGTACGCGGCGACATAAGGGCCCTCGCGGCGGATGCCGTGGCGGTGACCGCGCACGTAGCCCCGATGCCGGGGGTGAGCCGGCTTCACGGTGGCCCAGCGGCCGAGTTCGAAGTTCCGGTGCCGCAGCACGCCCAGGCCGAACATCTCCCCGCACAGCGAAAGGTCTTTGCGGATCTCGGCGCGGCCGTTGGGCTGCTCGATCACGTACGGCAGACCGGTCGCGTCGAGGAGAGCGCGGGTGGGTGCCACCAGGTCCTCGTGGGTGCCGCCCCAGCCCTGGGAGGCGTTCGTTCCCACGGTCAGCGCGGCCTTGGCCTGACAGGGCGGGGAGGCGTGCACGAGGGCGTACCGGCCGATCTCACCGGTGGCGATCAGGTGGGCGAGGTATTCGAGCGCGTCCCCCTGGTGGTAGGCGAAGGGGTAGTTCGGGCGGGCGGCGATGTCGCAGCCGTCCACCTCGAACCCGGCCTCCTCGTATCCCTTCCCGGCACCACCGGCGCAGGAGAACAGGTCGAGCACGCGCGGTCGGAAGGCGGTCACTTGTCGCCCTCCCGGTCGGGGCGGGTGTCGACCCACTCTTCGGCGCACACCTTGTGGACGGGCTTGCCCCGCTCGGAGCGCAGCGGGGTCGGCTTGGTGCAGAGGACGCACGGCTTATCGCCGCTGTGGTCGAAGTGCTCCGGGGAGCTCCAGTCGAGGAGAGCCACGGCGGTCACTTCCCGGCACGGGCAAGGTGGGCGGCGGGGGTGCGGTGGCCGGTGCCCTGGCAGGCGGGGCAGTCGACGCGGATCAGGGTGCGGGTGCCGTCCGGGTTGCGGGTGCCGGTGGTGACCATGGCCGAGGCGTGGCCGTCGCAGTCACGGCACAGGCGCGGGGCAGGGGTGTGCTGGGGCATGATGAGGCTTCCCTTTCGGGTCCGTTGGATCAGGAAGGTGGAGCCGTCCGGGGCGGTGGATCTTTGGCGAGAGAGACCGCCCCGGACGGGTGCTACTGGCTGCGGCGGTTACGTCCGCGCGGGATGGGCGGGATGGAGTCGTAGGACTCCTGGCCGGACCGGAAGTCGCTGAGGTCGGTTACGTCCTTGTCGGTGCCGATCTCGCGCATGATCCGGTTCATGGCCTTGGTGTCGCGGTGCCGGCGGGCGATGGCGTAGTCACGGCCCAGCTCGGTCATGCGCTCGTTGCGGGCGGGCTCGGGGGTGTCGTTCTTGCGGCTGAAGAGGCCCATGGCGTCCTTCTCTCTGAGGTCAGTGGTGGGTGTTGCGCCGGCCGTGGCCCTTGGCCGCGTACATCGCGGTGTCGGCGGCGGACAGGGCGTCGGTGAG
>NZ_WWKH01000675.1:0-3316 GCF_009865595.1 Streptomyces sp. SID1328
GCCACGTACATCGGCACGGTCTGGGTGGCGCCGCCGACCGCGAAGCCCAGCAGCACGCGGGCGAGGGCCAGCCCGACCGCGTTGGGGGCGAAGGCGCAGGTCAGGCTGCCCGCGATGAAGATCCCGCAGATCAGCAGGATGGTGCGGTGCCGCCCGAAGCGCTCGCACAGCCGGCTGCACACCAGGGAACCGATCACCGCGCCGAGCAGGATGCCCGCCGCGATGGTCTCCTTCATGGTGCTGCCGATGTGGAACTCGTCGGAGATCTGGAGCAGCGCGCCGGAGGTGATGCCGGTGTCGTAGCCGTACAGCAGACCGCTGATCGCCGACACGACGGCCGCCATCAGCATGTGCCCGTTCAGGCCGCCCGCTCCTGCGCGGTCCGTCCGGCGGGTCTCCGCTGTTGTCCCTCTTTCGTGTGGCCCGCTCGGGCGGCGGTCGTCCACGCTCTGCACTGACACCATGATCCATTCCTTCGAATCCGGGTCTCTCGGTGCCCGGACTGGGACCGTCTGCCCTGATGAGAGCGGGTGATGCGCACGAAAGGGGCGGACCATACCAGCCGGCGACGCAGAGCGTGCGCACGGACACGCAATGTTGTCATGGGTCAAGCAATACGGAATGCTCGTGCGCATGTACTCCCAGCAACGGCACTGCGAGGGCGGAACGGGAGTGTCCGCCTCCGCCCAGTGGGGCTCGGTGTGGGTGATGGAGCTGTGCGGCGAACTCGACCTGGCCTTCATCGACCGCGTCGAGCGCGCCACCGCCGACGTCCTGCGGCTCTTCCCCGGCCCGCTCGTGTACGACCTCCGGCACCTGGGCTTCGCCGACTCCCTGCTCGTCAACCACCTTCTCGCCACCCGGCGGCAGCGCCCGGTCGGACTGATAGGCACCAACCGGTACGTGGACCGCATGCTCGAAGTCACCGGTACCGCCGCGGTGCTGCCCACCTTCGCCAGCCCGGAGGCCGCCGAGGCCGGGCTCACGCGCGCACGGTAGCGCCCTTGGTGCGCACCGGCGGGGGTCTCCGGCAGCCGCCAGGTGCACAGCGCGCCGGCGAGCCCGTCCGCCGCCATGTACGCGGCCAGATACCAGGGCCGGTCCCCGCCCCGCCGACCAGCAGAGTGGCGATGAAGGGCGAAGTCCCGGCGAACATCACGCCGTTGACCTCGCGCACGAAGACCAGCCCGCTGTAACGGACCTCGGTGGGCAGCGACTCGGCGGAGAAGGTGCCCGCGACCGCGAAGACCGAGTTCAGGAAGAGGGCGAACGCGACGGTGATCGCCATGTAGAGCCCTGCATGTTGCAACATTTGCACGCCTGTTGCGCGAGGGTTGCTAATGTTCTTCGCGGCCACAGCCGCATGTCAATGGAGGGGATGGCGATGACCGGAACGACGGTCTGCCTCGGCGAGACGATGGCGCAGGTCACCCCGGCCGACGGCGAAGGACTGGAACACAGCCGGGAGTTGCGGCTCGCCGTCGCGGGGGCCGAGTCGACGGTCGCGCAGTATCTGGCCGACCTGGGGCACCGGTCGGCGTGGGTGAGCCGGGTCGGGGACGACCCGCTCGGGCGGCGGATCGTCGCGGCTGTCGGTGGGCGCGGGGTGGAGGTCGGCGGGGTCCAGGTCGACCCGGAAGCGCCAACCGGCGTCTACTCCAAGGACCCTGGGCCGGACGGCACCCGTGTGCACTACTACCGGCGCGGGTCGGCGGCCGCACGGATGGGTCCCGCTGACGCCGAGCGCGTGGACCTGGCCGGGGCGCGGCTGCTGCATCTGACCGGGATCACGCCCGCGTTGTCGGCGGGGTGCGCGGAGCTGGTGGAGCTGCTGATGGACCGGGCCGCTCAGGCAGGGGTGTTGGTGTCCTTCGACGTGAATCACCGTCCCGCACTGTGGAGTTCGCTCGACGAGGCGGGTGTGGTGCTGCGTGACCTGGCCCGCCGGGCCGACCTCGTGTTCGTCGGCCGGGACGAGGGCGAGCGGCTGTGGGGAACCGCCACGGCGGAGGAGATCCACGCGCACCTCGCGCCCCGCGGCATGCTGGTCGTGAAGGACGGGGAGGTCGGCGCCACCGAATTCAGCGGCTCCGTAAGGGAGTTCGTACCCGCACCCGCGGTCGAGGTCATCGAGGCGGTCGGCGCCGGAGACGCCTTCGCCGCCGGATATCTCAGCGGATTCCTGCACGGGTCCGGCTCCGCCGAGCGGCTCGCCCTCGGGCACCGCCTCGCCGGGCGCACCCTGCGCAGTATCGAGGACTATGTGCCCGCCGATACCTTGCAAGGGAACTGACGCCATGTCACAGACGGTGAGACGGGCCATCGACATCCTGGAGTTCATCGCCCGTGGACCCCGTACCCAGACCGAGGTGGGCGACCACCTCGGCGTGCACCGGTCGACAGCGCTGCGCATCCTGGAGTCGCTGACCGAGGGCGGCCTGGCGCGGCGGCTGCCCGACGGGCGGTACGCGGTGGGGCACCGCCTGGCCGGACTCGCCCAGCTCGCCCTGGAGCAGTTCGGGCTCAAGGAGATCGCGGCCGGCCATCTGCGCACGCTGGGCGAACACTGCGGCCACACCGTGCACCTGGCCGCGCTGGAGGGCGGGCGGATCGTCTACGTCGACAAGATCGACCCGGTGGACGGAGTGCGTCTGTACTCCCAGATCGGCCGGCCCGTGACCCTGCACACCGCAGGCGTCGCCAAGGCGATCCTCGCCCACCTGCCGCGGCCCACCGCCGAAGCCCTGCTCGCCGGCTGCGACTTCGCCCCGCACACCGGCACCACGATCACCGACCCGGCCGCCTACCGGAAGGCGCTGGACGAGGCCCGCGCACGCGGCTTCGCCGTGGACGACGGCGAGTACGAGGACTACGTGAACTGCGTCGCCGTACCCGTACGGGACAGCGGCGGCGAGGTGATCGCGGCGGTCTCCGTGACCGCCCTCAAGGCGAAGGCGGACCTCACCGCGCTGGAGCGGGACGTGCTGCCCGAGCTGACCACCACCGCAGAGACGATCTCCAGGGAGCTGGGATGGCGACCGTGAACCCCCTGACCTTCGACCGGATCTTCGCCAAGGCGCCCGTGATGGCGATCCTGCGCGGGATGCCGCTCGACAAGTCCGTCGAACTGGCCACGCGCGCCTGGGACCTGGGCATCGAGTGCGTCGAGGTGCCGGTGCAGAGCCGGAAGGCCGCGGAGGTCCTCGCCGCCGTCGTGAAGGCGGGCGCCGAGCGGGGCAGGCCGGTCGGCGCGGGCACCGTCACCACGGCGGAGCGGCTGGCGTGGGCGGTTTCGGCCGGAGCGGCCTTCACCGTG
>NZ_WWKH01000676.1:0-2188 GCF_009865595.1 Streptomyces sp. SID1328
GCTTCACCTGGGCCCGCGCGGCCGAGGGCACCGTGGCGCGCTACCGCGAGGCGATCGACCGGGCCCGCCCGCGCGTCAGCCCTCTTCCCGCAGCCGTGCCCGGCCGCCCCGTCGCCGCCGTGGCGAGTGCCGCGGCACCTTCCGAAAGCTCCTCCGAAAGCAGGGCCACGTGCTGACCGTCGACTTCTCCCGGTTCCCGCTCGCCCCCGGCGACCGTGTCCTGGACCTCGGCTGCGGGGCCGGCCGGCACGCCTTCGAGTGCTACCGGCGCGGCGCCCGGGTCGTGGCCCTCGACCAGAACGCGGAGGAAATCCGCGAGGTCGCCAAGTGGTTCGCGGCGATGAAGGAGGCCGGCGAGGCCCCCGAGGGCGCCACCGCCACCGCGATGGAGGGCGACGCCCTCGCGCTGCCCTTCCCTGACGAGTCCTTCGACGTCGTCATCATCTCCGAGGTGATGGAGCACATCCCCGACGACAAGGGCGTCCTCGCCGAGATGGTCCGCGTCCTCAAGCCCGGCGGCCGGATAGCCGTCACCGTGCCCCGGTACGGTCCCGAGAAGGTCTGCTGGGCGCTCTCCGACGCCTACCACGAGGTCGAGGGCGGCCACATCCGCATCTACCGCGCCGAGGAACTCCTCGCCAAGATGCGCGGCGCCGGCCTCAAGCCGTACGGCACCCACCACGCGCACGCCCTGCACTCGCCGTACTGGTGGCTCAAGTGCGCCTTCGGCGTCGACAACGACAAGGCGCTGCCGGTGCGGGCGTACCACAAGCTGCTGGTCTGGGACATCATGAAGAAGCCGCTGGCCACCCGCGTGGCCGAGCAGGCGCTCAACCCGCTGATCGGCAAGAGCTTCGTCGCCTACGCCACCAAGCCGCACCTGCCCCGCCTCGACGAGGCCGGGACGGACGCCCCGTGACCACGCCCCGGACCGACCACCTGGTGCTGACCGGGGTCCTCACCGCCGAGCAGGCCGCCGACACCGTCCGGGGCATCCTCGCGGTGCAGCGCCCCGACGGCGCGATCCCCTGGTTCCGCGGCCACCACCTCGACCCCTGGGACCACACCGAGGCCGCCATGGCCCTCGACGCCGCCGGGGAGCACGCGGCCGCCGAGCGCGCCTACCGCTGGCTCGCCGACCACCAGAACGAGGACGGCTCCTGGTACGCCGCCTACGCCGACGGCGCCCACGACGACGTCACCGACCGCGCCCGCGAGTCCAACTTCGTCGCCTACATAGCCGTCGGCGTCTGGCACCACTACCTGTCCACCGGGGACGACACGTTCCTGGACCGGATGTGGCCCACCGTGTACGCGGCCGTCGAATGGGTGCTCCGGCTCCAGCAGCCCGGGGGCCAGATCGGCTGGCGGCGCGCCGAGGACGGCACCCCCACCGCGGACGCCCTGCTCACCGGCAGCTCCTCCGTCCACCACGCCCTGCGCTGTGCGCTCGCCATCGCCGAGCAGCGCGAAGAGCCGCAGCCCGACTGGGAGTTGGCGGTGGGCGCGCTGCGGCACGCGATCCGCAGGCACCCCGAGCGGTTCCTCGACAAGAACCAGTACTCGATGGACTGGTACTACCCGGTGCTCGGCGGCGCCGTCACCGGCGCCGAGGCCAAGGAGCGCGTCGAGGACGGGTGGGACCGCTTCGTCGTGCCCGGCCTGGGCGTGCGCTGCGTCGTGCCCAACCCGTGGGTGACCGGCGGCGAGTCCTGCGAACTCGCCCTGGCCCTCTGGGCGATGGGCGAGTCCGACCGCGCGCTGGAGATACTCCAGTCCGTCCAGCACCTGCGCGACGACGAGTCCGGCCTGTACTGGACCGGCTACGTCTTCGACGACGACGCCGTCTGGCCGCGGGAGCTGACCAGCTGGACCGCCGGTTCGCTGCTGCTCGCGGTCGCCGCCCTCGGCGGCCACGACGCGACCGGCGCCGTCTTCGGCGGCGACCGGCTGCCCCGCGGCCTGGACCCCGACTGCTGCGACTAGGGCCTGTCCGGCGGATCATGGCGCGAGCGCGGGGTCTGGCACGCCCATCTGCGGCGTTGTCGTCACTTGCCGACTCCCCCACGCTCGGCTGCGCTCGCGCGGGGGCACCCCCATCGCGTCGACTCCCTCCTCCGCCTTGCGCCTGGACGCACCAGACCCCGCTCACCTGGGTCGATCGGCACCGCTGCTTCCCCGCCCCCTG
>NZ_WWKH01000677.1:0-5657 GCF_009865595.1 Streptomyces sp. SID1328
GGAGGTGGGGGTGGGAGCTGGGTCGTGAGGCGGTGGGCCAGGAGAGCGGCTGGGCGGTGGAGGGTGCCTTCGGGGAGGTTGGCGGTGAGGGCTCGGCGTACGGCTGACGGGAAGACGTCCCGCTCCAGCCAGGCGGCCACGCCGGGGGCGAGGTGAGCCGTGTCGGCGGTGGAGAGCAGCAGGCGGCTGTCGTGGCGGCGCAGGTCCGCGAGGACGTCGGTGGCGGCCTGGAGGAGTGCGGGGGCGGAGGAGGAGGGGGTCGGCACGGCGGGGAGGGCCTTGCGGCGGGGTCCCGGCGTGCAGTCCCCGGCGGGGGCGGGCCGCAGCGGGCGGTCACTCACGGGCTCGTGGCCGGACCGGGGGCTGCGGGCGGCCGGGGGCCGGTTGCAGGAGATCGTGCGGGTGATGATGCGGCCGCCGGGGACGCGTTCGCGTACGCGGCGCAGGTAGCCGTGTTTCTCCAGTTCGCGCAGGGCCGCGGCGATACGGGTGACGCCCTCGGGGAAGCGGGCGGCCAGGGTCTTGATGTCGATCCGGGCGCCTCGTGGCAGCGACTGGATGTGCGTGCCGAGGCCGATCGCCAGCAGGGAGAGGTCCGCGTGCTGGGCGAGGTGGTTGCCGATCACCGCGAAGCGGGCGGTGTGGCGGGAGTTGTCGTGGATGAGACCACCCCGGTTCGGGTGGTCATGGCCCGCAATGCGGGACCGGACGCGCGGGGGCGCGCTAGGGTTCTGGGTACCCATCGGGAAGCTCACATCTTCCTTGGTGGTCAGGCCCTCGCACTGGGAAGCCACTCCCGGCGGGGGCCGACGTATGTCAGCTGTTGTGTTGCGCTGAGCGTAGAGCCGCCGAGGGTGTCAATTGCCAGCGGAAACAGCGATGTTCACCCGCCCGAGTGAGACTGCCGCCGTGGGCGGGAGGGGTGGGGCTCGGTGGGGGTGCTTTCCCCAGGTCTTTCCAGGTCTTGATGACCCCCCGTCCCACCGGAGCACTGCGCACCGGGTTCCGGTGCGGGGAGGTCCGGTCCGGCACACCCCGCCGGGGCGCGGCCGTACCGCATCCCTCTTGACGTAACCGCCCGCACCGGTACAGTGCAATGAGCGGCATGCCCGCGCCCCATGTCGGGCGCCGGTGTCGCACTCCTCTCCCAGCCCTCGTGCCGACGGTCTTCGACCGGGCCGGGCTTCTCCGCATCAGCACCTTGGTGACCAGGGCTTTCGTCGCCCCGTCAGTGGTGCGTTCCCGTCGCCCGGAGGCAGGCGTCTCCGTGATCCGCGGCCCTTCACTTTCTGTCCGGAAAGGACACCCCCCCTGTGACCATCACCCTCGAATCCCCCACCAGAAGCCAGACCACCACCCTCACCGGCGTCCTCGACATCGACGCGCACGGCAAGGGCCACCTGCGGGCCGCCGCGAGCCTGCTGCCCTCGCCCGCCGACCCCCACGTCTCCCCGGCGCTCATCCGCCGGCACGGCCTGCGGAAGGGCGACCTCGTCGAAGGCGTCGGCGGACCGCAGGGTGCCCTCACCGAGGTCACCGGGGTCGACGGCCGCGCCCCCGGAGGGCGGCGCAGAGACTTCCGCGACCTGACCCCGCTCCACCCCCACCAGCGGCTCCGCCTGGAGCACCGCGCCTCCGGCCTGGCCGGCCGCCTGACCGACCTGCTCGCCCCCGTGGGCAAGGGCCAGCGCGGCCTCATCGTCGCGCCGCCGAAGAGCGGGAAGACCGTCCTGATCCAGCAGCTCGCCGCGGCCGTCGCGGGCAATCACCCCGAGTGCCGCCTGATGGTGCTGCTGCTGGACGAACGCCCCGAGGAAGTCACCGACATGCGCAGGTCGGTACGCGGCGAGGTGTACGCCTCCACCTTCGACCGCCCCGCCAAGGACCACGTCGCCCTCGCGGACCTCGTCGTGGAGCGGGCCAAGCGGCGGGTGGAGGCCGGGGAGGACGTGGTGATCCTGCTGGACTCGCTGACCCGGCTCTGCCGCGCACACAACAACGCCTCGGCGGCGGGCGGCCGTACCCTCAGCGGGGGCGTCGACGCGGCCGCGCTGCTGGGCCCCAAGCGGTTCTTCGGGGCGGCACGGCAGGCGGAGGAGGGAGGGTCGCTGACCATCCTCGCCACCGCGCTCGTGGACACCGGCTCACGCGCCGACGGCTACTTCTTCGAGGAGCTGAAGGGCACCGGCAACATGGAACTCCGACTGGACCGCGAGCTGGCGTCCCGCCGCGTCTTCCCGCCCGTGGACATCGACCGCACCGGCACCCGCCGCGAGGAACTCCTGCTCTCGCGGGAGGAGTTGGCGATCACCAGGGGCCTGCGCCGCGCCCTGCGCTCACACGGGGACGCGTCCCTGGAAACCCTGCTGGAGCGACTGCGGGACACCCCGGACAACGCCGCGTTCCTGCGCCGCGTCCAGCCCACACTGCCGACGAGCTGATCACGGCAGGAGGGGCGACGACACCGTCATCACCCCGTCCCGCGTCAGAACTTGATGCTGCCGATCATGCTGGCGACGTTCGTGGTCAGCTCGCTGATCGTGGGTGCGATGGTCGAGGAGGCGAGATAGAAGCCGAGGAGCATGCAGATGGCCGCGTGTCCCCCCTTCAGTCCCGACTTCTTGATCAGCAGGAAGACGATGATCGCCAGCAGCACCACCGCCGAAATCGAGAGTGCCACGGCGGCTCACCTCCAATGAATCCCAGGGACACGGGGGGTTCGGACTATGGGGGTTGTGACTTCGGTACAGCCCCGGCGGACCGGCCCGAGAGCCAAGTCCACGCGGACGCCGCCAGGTTCATACCCACGCAGCGACAGTGATCATAACTATGTGTGCTCGCGCATCGCTCGGCGCACGGCCGCACAAGGGGGCGCATGGCCAATATGGTCGGGCCATGACGACCCAGACAGCCGGCACCGGCTCCTTCCCCCGCCGACACGCCCGGACCCAGCGCTTCTCGCTCGGCGCGCCGCGCGGGTTCACCGTGGCCCCCGACGGCTCCCGTGTCGCGTTCCTGCGCTCCGGCTCCGGCACGGACCGCGCCAACTCCCTGTGGGTACTGGACACCGCGGACGGCACCGAACGCCTCGCCGCCGACCCCCGCGCCCTGCTCGCGGGTGCCGACGAGGAGCTGTCCCCCGAGGAACGCGCCCGCCGCGAACGCAGCCGCGAGGGCGGCGCGGGCATCGTCGGGTACGCCACCGACGCCGCTGCCGAACTGGCCTCTTTCGCCTTGTCCGGGCGGCTGTTCACGGCCGGACTGCGCGCCGGCACCGCCCGTGAACTGCCCGCCCCCGGCCCGGTGATCGACCCCCGCCCGTCCCCCGACGGCACCCGCGTCGCGTACGTCGCCGGAGGCGAACTGCGCCTCATCGGCGCCGAGGGAGCGGACGACCGGCCGCTGGCCACCCCCGAGAGCGACGAAGTGACGTACGGCCTTGCGGAGTTCGTCGCGGCCGAGGAGATGGACCGTACGCGGGGCTTCTGGTGGTCCCCGGAGTCGGACCGGCTGCTGGTGGCGCGGGTGGACGACACGCCGGTGCGGCGCTGGTGGATCGCGGACACGTCACACCCGGACCGTGAGCCACACCACGTGCGCTACCCGGCCGCGGGCACCGCCAACGCGGCGGTGACCTTGTTCGTCATCGGCCTGGACGGCACCCGCACCGAGGTCCGCTGGGACCGCGAGCGTTTCCCCTATCTGGCGCGAGTGCACTGGTCAGAGGCGGGTGCACCCCTTCTCCAGGTGCAGTCGCGGGACCAGCGGAGCACACTCGTGCTCACCCTCGACCCGGACACCGGGGAGACCCGGACGCTGCACGCCGACGAAGATCCAACATGGCTGGATCTTTTCGCCGGGGTGCCCGCCTGGACCCCCTCCGGGCAGCTGGTCCGCATCGCGGACGAGGATGGCGCGCGGGTCCTCACCGTGGGCGAACGCCCGCTGACCGGACCGGAGTTGCACATCCGCGCGGTGCTCGACGTGTCGTCGGAGGACGTACTGGTCTCGGCCTCCGCCGGAGAGGCGGCCGAGGACCCCGAGACCGGCGAGATCCATGTGTACCGGGTCGGCGAAGCGGGCGTGGAGCGCGTGTCGCGGGAGCCCGGTGTGCACTCGGCGGTGCGCTCGGGTGACGTCACCGTCCTGGTCTCCGCGACCCTGGACAGTCCCGGCGCCCGTGTCCAGGTGCTGCGTGACGGAAAATCGGCGCTCGGTGTCCGCTCGTACGCCGAAGACCCCGGTTTGTCCCCCCGCGTGACCCTGACCGAGGGGGGCGCACGACGAATTCCGTGCGCCGTGCTTATGCCATCGGACTACCCCGACGACACTCCCCTGCCCGTCCTGCTCGACCCCTACGGGGGCCCGCACGGCCAGCGGGTCGTCGCCGCCCACAACGCCCATCTGACCTCGCAGTGGTTCGCCGACCAGGGCTTCGCGGTGATCGTCGCGGACGGCCGGGGCACCCCCGGCCGCTCCCCCGAGTGGGAGAAGTCGATCCACCAGGACTTCACGGTTACCCTCGACGACCAGATCGACGCCCTGCACGACCTCGCCAAGCGCTACCCGCTCGACCTCGACCGCGTCGCCATCCGGGGCTGGTCGTACGGCGGTTATCTCTCCGCACTGGCCGTCCTGCGCCGCCCGGACGTCTTCCACGCGGGTGTCGTGGGCGCCCCGGTCACCGACTGGCGGCTGTACGACACCCACTACACCGAGCGCTACCTGGGCGACCCCGAGGCGGACCCGGAGAGCTACGCCCGCAGCTCCCTGATCACCGACGAGGGCCTCGCCGACCCCGCCGAACCGCAGCGGCCCATGATGATCATCCATGGTCTGGCCGACGACAATGTGGTGGCCGCACACACCCTCCGGCTCTCCTCCGCCCTGCTGGCCGCCGGCCGTCCGCACGAGGTGCTCCCCCTGTCCGGCGTCACCCACATGACCCCGCAGGAGCAGGTCGCGGAGAACCTGCTCCTCCTCCAGGTCGACTTCCTCAAGCGCGCCCTGGGCCGGCCCGAACGGCGTTAACGCACAGGCAACTTCGCCGAAGCCACGCCGATATACGCACCCGCGAGGCTGATGCGCGTACGGCCGTGCGGGTGCCGTGAGACGGGCCGGGATACGCCATGTCATCCCGGCCCGTTGCCGTGCCCCCCGTGTTCCTCCATGGCCCCCGGCACGACCCGCCGCTCCGCCGCGAACAGACACGCCGACGGATGCGCGACCGGCCCCCCGGCCGCCCGGAACTTCTCCGGCACCGCCAGCTCGGGCACCTCCCGCGCGCACCGCTCCTCGGCCTTCCAGCACCGGGTGCGGAACCGGCACCCGGAGGGGATCGCGGTCGGGGACGGCACGTCACCGGTCAGGATGATCCGCTCCCGGCGCGCCCGCGCCTCCGGATCGGGCACCGGCACCGCCGACAGCAGCGCCTGGGTGTACGGGTGCGTGGGGTGCTCGTAGATCTCCGCGTCCGTACCGGTCTCCACGATCCGGCCCAGGTACATCACCGCGACCCGGTCCGAGATGTGCCGCACGATCGACAGGTCGTGCGCGATGAACACGTAACTCAGCCCGAACTCCGCCTGGAGCCGCTCCAGCAGGTTGATCACCTGTGCCTGCACCGACACGTCCAGCGCGGACACCGGCTCGTCCGC
>NZ_WWKH01000678.1:0-3212 GCF_009865595.1 Streptomyces sp. SID1328
CCGCGCGGTCGAGGGCCGGGCCGGGGCGGCCCGCGAGCCACACGGTGCGGGTGCGGCGGGCGATGAGGCGGCGCGCGGTGGCCAGCGCGATCTCCGACGTGCCGCCGAGGACGAGCAGGGACTGGGGAGGGCCGCAGACAGCAGACATGCGGGTGACCGTATCGCCCGCCTATGGCAGGGTGACCGCACGGCGGCACCGGGCTCCCCGCAATGGGTGATTAGTGCGACGCGCCGAGGGGTGGCCGAGGGGGCGGGCCCCGTCCGGGGCGTGGGCACATGGAGTTCACGCGAAAAGGGCAGAGGCGGATCATGGACTGGCTGAAGAAGCTGCCCGGCATCGGGCCGATCGTGACCTGGCTGATGACCACGCACGCCTGGCGCTCGTACGCACGCCTGGACCGGGTGAACTGGACGTGGCTCGCCGCGGCCATGACGTTCGTCAGCTTCATCGCCCTCTTCCCGCTGCTGACCGTCGCCGCGGCGGTCGCCGCGGCCACGCTCGACCCGGCCCGGCAGAAGACGGTCGAGAAGAACATCGCCGCCCAGTTCCCCGGCCTCGCGGACCAGCTCGACCTCAACGGGCTGGTGCAGAACGCGGGCACGGTCGGGCTGATCGCCGGTGCGGCGCTCCTCTTCACCGGTATCGGCTGGGTCGGCCAGGTCCGGGACTGCCTGCGCGCGGTGTGGGAGCTGCCCGAGCGGGACGGCAACCCGATCGTGCTGAAGCTCAAGGACGCCGGGGTGCTGATCGGCCTCGGCGGCGCCCTGCTGGTGACCCTGGCCGCCTCCACCCTCGCCACGGCCGCGATCGGCCGGCTGGCGTCGGCGATCGGTCTGGAAGAGCACAGCTGGGGCACCGTGCTGCTCCGGGTCGCCGCGTTCGCCGTCGCCGTCCTCGCCGACTTCCTGGTGCTGCTGTACGTGCTGAGCCTGCTGCCCGGGGTCGAACCGCCGCGCCGCCGCCTGCTGGTGGCGGCCCTGCTCGGCGCGGTCGGCTTCGAACTCCTCAAGCTGCTGCTGAGCGGCTACATCCAGGGCGTCGCCGCGAAGAGCGTGTACGGCGCCTTCGGTGTCCCCGTCGCCCTGCTGCTGTGGATCAACTTCACCTCGAAGCTGGTCCTTTACTGCGCCGCCTGGACGGCGACGCGCAGCGACGAGGGCAAGGTCACGGACGCTGCCGCCGGCGCATCAGATCAGGCAGCGGCCAGCGGCGGTTGACCAGGAAGGCCGCGCCGCCGAGCAGCACCAGCAGGCCGGCCGCGATGGCCACCGCCGTACCGGCGCCCCGCGAGCCGCCGCTCTGCGCGGTGGCGCCCTTCACCGGCTCCGACCCGGCGCCCGCGGTCCCCTGCGGGCCGCCGGTGACGTTCGCGCTGGGCGCGCCGCTCGGCTGTGCGCTCGGGGTGGCGTTCAGCGGCGGGACGAGCACGCCGACCGGCTTGACCTTGCCGGCCGCCTTGAAGCCCCAGTCGAAGAGCTGGGCGGTCTCCTTGTAGACCTCGTCGTGCTCGTGCTTCTCCGGGTTCATCACGGTGACCAGCAGCACCTTGCCGCCGCGCTCGGCGACGCCGGTGAAGGTGGCGCCCGCGTTGGTGGTGTTGCCGTTCTTGACCCCGGCGATGCCCGGATAGACGGACGTGTCCGCGTCCCCGCTCAGCAGCCGGTTGGTGTTCTGGATCTCGAAGGTCTCGCGGGTGGGCTTGCCCTTGCCCTTCCGCGTGGTCGCGCCGGGGAACTTGGCGCGCACGGTGGAGCAGTACTCCCGGAAGTCCTTCTTCTGCAGCCCGGAACGGGCGAACAGGGTGAGGTCGTACGCCGAGGAGTACTGCCGGGGGGCGTCGTAGCCGTCGGGGCTGACCACGTGGGTGTCGCCGGCCTGGAGGGCGTCGGCGTGGGCCTGCATGTCCTTGACGGTCTGCGCGACACCGCCGTTCATCGCGGAGAGTACGTGGACGGCGTCGTTGCCGGAGCGCAGGAAGACACCGAGCCACAGGTCGTGGACGGTGTAGGTCTCGTTCTCCTTTATCCCGACCATGCTGGACCCGTCGCCGATCCCGGCGAGGTCGGTGGGCACCACCTGGTGGCGCTGGTCCCTCGGGAAGCGGGGCAGCACGGTGTCCGCGAACAGCATCTTCAGGGTGCTCGCCGGGGGGAGCCGCCAGTGCGCGTTGTGCGAGGCGAGCACGTCGCCGCTCTCGGCGTCGGTGACGATCCAGGAGCGGGCGGTCAGGCCCCCCGGCAGCACCGGGACGCCGGGGGCGAGGTTCACCTGCGTACCGGGCACGCCGAGGCGGGCGCCGCCGACCTGGGACATACGGGCCGGGGGAGCGGCCGTGGGACTGCCGGACGGCTTGGGTGCGGCGAAGGCTGACGGGGCGAGGCCGGAGAGGGTCAGCAGTGCGGCGGATGTGATCAACAGGGATCGCTGGGCGATCTTCTTTGGTGCGGACACGATCGAGAACGTACCTGCCACGGGCTGTGAAGTCCCGCCTCCCGCTCCACCCCGGCCATGGAGCCGGATCGCGGGCGGTGATACTGGACTCATGAAGCTCAGCCGCCCGGTCTCCTGGTTCCTGCTCGCCTTCGGAGTGTGGAGCTGGGTCATCTGGGTCACTTTCGTCAAGAATCTCGTTGCGGACGGCAGCGGTCTCGCCTTCGACGACGGGCACCCCACGGCCTACTTCTGGGTGCACCTGACGCTGGCGGTCGTGTCCTTCGTATTGGGGACGGTCGTCGGGGTCATCGGGTTGCGCGGACTGCGCGCACTGCGTCGGACGTCATAGGGGACACGCCGGGTGGTCATCGTCTTCGCGCTCGTCGCCCTGGCCGTACTGGCCCTCGTGGCGGGCCTGCACTGGTACGTCTGGCGCCGCCTCGTCCGCGACACCACCCGCCCACGCGGGGTCGCCCGCCGTGCGGGCACGGCCCTCTTCGTCGTGGCCCCGGTCCTGATGGTCGCCGCCCTGGTCGCGGAACGCTCCGGGGCGCCCTTCTGGCTCCAACGGGCGCTGGCCTGGCCGGGGTTCCTGTGGATGGCCCTCGCGCTCTACCTGCTGCTGGCGACGGTGGCGACGGAGCCGGTGCGGGTGTGGGCCGGGCGGCGGGCGCGTCGGGCGACGCGGGAGGCGGTCCTTGCGGGGCTGGGCGCGGTGCCGGTGCCGGCGGCGGAGCGGGCCGGGGTGGCTGACGACGTGCCGGCGGCCCCGGCGGAG
>NZ_WWKH01000679.1:0-2031 GCF_009865595.1 Streptomyces sp. SID1328
CTGCTGCTGGACGAGCCCACCAACAACCTCGACCCCGCCAGCCGCGAGGAGATCCTCGGCGCGCTGCGCACCTACAAGGGCGCCGTGGTGCTGGTGACCCACGACGAGGGCGCCGTCGAGGCGCTCCAGCCGGAGCGGATCATCCTGCTCCCGGACGGCGTGGAGGACCTGTGGGGTTCCGGTTACGCCGACCTGGTGGCCCTCGCCTGACCACGGCGCGATCATTCGGCCCGATCATTCGGCCCAGCGGTGATCCACCATCTGAGTGAGATCTCCTCATACCGAGGTGTGTCCTACACGGATTTTGCGGCCGGTCCCCCCGTACCCGAGCGATACCGGGGGACCGGCCGTCTCGCGTCGCTGACCTGGCACTTCCCGTTTCCACCCGTTCGGCGGTACGCGCGCGCCGCTTCGGAATCGCCGATTCCGTATGTGCGGACCCGCTCCTGTCGTCACAACCTCGTCTCACGGACCTTGCCGAATGGGTGGCCAACCCGACGAGAAGGGGTGATCATGAGAAGACCAGAGCGCACTTCCCATGAGGAGGACCGGGTGGCCGAGACTCTGAAGAAGGGCAGCCGGGTTACCGGCGCCGCGCGCGACAAGCTCGCGGCAGACCTGAAGAAAAAGTACGACTCCGGTGCGAGCATCCGGGCGCTGGCCGAGGAAACCGGTCGCTCGTATGGCTTTGTGCACCGGATGCTCAGCGAGTCGGGCGTCACGCTTCGTGGGCGTGGCGGTGCGACGCGGGGCAAGAAGGCCGCGTCGTCCTGATTCCGGGCGGCCCATCGGCTTCGATGGTGGCCACCCGGTCGGTCCCCTGATCGTCCGGGTGGTTACTGTGCAGTCACTTCGCGGTGCCGTACGGCTCCGCGCGATGACCGCACCCACCGGAGGCGCCCCATGGCTTCGCCCGACCAGGATCTCGCTCCTGTACTCGACAAGGACGGCGTACGGCTCACCGTGGACGACGCGCTCGCCACGGTGACCCTGACCAACCCCGCCAAGCGCAACGCGCAGAGCCCCGCTCTGTGGCGGGCGCTGGCCGAGGCGGGCCGGGCGCTGCCGGGCTCCGTCCGCGTGGTCGTGCTGCGGGGCGAGGGCAAGTCCTTCTCCGCCGGGCTGGACCGTCAGATGTTCACGCCGGAGGGGATCGAGGGCGAGCCGAGCTTCATCGATCTCGCGCGCCGTGACGACGCCGGGGTCGACTCCGCCATCGCCGCGTTCCAGGAGGCGTTCACCTGGTGGCGGCGCAACGACATCGTGTCCATCGCCGCCGTGCAGGGACACGCCATCGGGGCCGGCTTCCAGCTGGCCCTCGCCTGTGACCTGCGCGTCGTCGCCGAGGACGTGCAGTTCGCGATGCGCGAGACCAGCCTCGGTCTGGTCCCCGACCTCACCGGCACCCACCCGCTGGTCGGCCTCGTCGGCTACGCCCGCGCGCTGGAGATCTGTGTGACCGGCCGCTTCGTGCACGCGGAGGAGGCGGTCGTCTCCGGCCTGGCCAGCGTCGCCGTGCCCGCCGCCGAACTCGACGGCGCCGTCACCGACCTCGCCTCCGCGGTACTGGCCGCGCCGCGCGACGCCGTGGTGGAGACCAAGGCGCTGCTGCGCGGTGCCGTCGGCCTCTCCTTCGACGAGCAGGTCGTCGCCGAGCGGGCCGCCCAGGCCCGCCGTCTGCGGGACCTCGCCGGCATCGGGGACTGACCCCGGCCCGCTCTCACTCCACGCCGGTCACCAGGACCGCCACCGTCGGGCGGTCCTCCAGCGTGTCCCGTACCGCCGCGCGCACCCGCTGGGCCACCTCGGTGGCCCGGTGCGCGGAGTCCGTGGCGAACTCCACGTACACATGCCGGTGCGGGAGGGCCGCGTCCGACTCGCGCCGCTGGACCCGGACCGCGTGGCCCCGGTCGCCGAAGGCCGCCGTCAGCCGGGTCACCCCGGCCACCGTGAGCACGGCCGCGGCCACCGTCGCCTCGTCCGGGTCGGTGGTCCGCTCGGCGTCCGGCGCCCGCTGCGCCCGGGGCGCCG
>NZ_WWKH01000680.1:0-3354 GCF_009865595.1 Streptomyces sp. SID1328
CCGCCGGTTACGGCTTCCCGCAGCAGGGCGCCCCGCAACAGCCGCCGGCCGCCCCCACCCCGCCCCCCGGTTACGGCTTCCCCCAGCAGCAGACCGACTCCCCGCAGCCCAACCCCCCTGGCCCGCAGCCCGGTTACGGCTTCCCGCAGGGGCCCGAGGGTCAGCCGCCCGTCGACCCCCGCGCCGGTGCCGCATGGCCGCAGCCCGTGCAGCACGACCAGCGGCAGCCCACGCATCCGGGAGCCGCGCCGCTCGGTTACACCGCGGCCGTGGAGCTGTCCTCCGACCGTCTGCTGAACAACAAGCGGCAGAAGACGCGCAGCGGGCGCCCCGCGGCGGCCGCGTCCCGGTTCAAGCTGGGCGGCAAGAAGGAGGAGGCGGAGCGGCAGCGCAAGCTGGAGCTGATCCGCACCCCGGTGCTGTCCTGCTACCGGATAGCGGTGATCAGCCTCAAGGGCGGCGTCGGCAAGACGACCACGACCACCGCGCTGGGCTCCACCCTGGCCTCGGAGCGGCAGGACAAGATCCTCGCCATCGACGCCAACCCGGACGCGGGCACCCTCGGCCGCCGCGTGCGCCGGGAGACCGGCGCGACCATCCGTGACCTCGTGCAGGCGATCCCGCATCTGCACTCGTACATGGACATCCGCCGGTTCACCTCGCAGGCGCCCTCCGGTCTGGAGATCATCGCCAACGACGTGGACCCGGCCGTGTCGACCACGTTCAACGACGAGGACTACCGGCGCGCGATCGACGTGCTCGGCCGCCAGTACCCGGTCGTCCTGACCGACTCCGGCACCGGTCTGCTCTACAGCGCGATGCGCGGGGTGCTGGACCTCGCCGACCAGCTCATCATCGTCTCCACGCCCTCGGTGGACGGCGCGAGCAGCGCCAGCACCACACTGGACTGGCTGTCCGCGCACGGCTACGCCGACCTGGTCTCCCGCTCCATCACCGTCATCTCCGGGGTCCGCGAGACCGGCAAGATGATCAAGGTCGACGACATAGTGGCGCACTTCGAGACGCGCTGCCGGGGGGTGGTCGTGGTGCCGTTCGACGAGCATCTGGCGGCCGGTGCCGAGGTCAACCTCGACATGATGCGGCCGAAGGTGCGCGAGGCGTACTTCACGCTCGCGGCGATGGTCGCCGAGGACTTCGTACGGCACCAGCAGGCGCACGGACTGTGGACCAGGGACGGGAACCCGCCGCCGGTCGCCGCGCCGCCGATGCCGGGACAGCAGGCCCCCGGCCAGCCCTATCCGCCGCAGCAGCCCCAGCAGCCCCAGCCGTTCGTGCCGGGCCAGCAGCAGTACCCGTACCCGCCGCAACAGCCGCAGCCGGGTCACCCGTACCCCCCGCACCCCGGCCCGCAGCAGTACCCGTACCCCGGCCCGCCCCCGCAGGCGCCGCCGCAGCAGTAGCCGGAGACGGCGAAGGGCGGCCGGTGCTCGGCACCGGCCGCCCTCGCACGTCCCCGAGCTCTACGCGTCCGCGGCCACGATCTCCCGGCACCGCTCCACGTCCGCGCCCATCTGGACCAGCAGGTCGTCCAGCGAGTCGAACTTCGCCTGGCCGCGCACATAGGCGAGGAACTCGACGGCGACATGCATCCCGTACAGGTCGAGGCCGACGCGGTCGATGGCGTATGCCTCCACCGTGCGCTCGGTGCCGTCGAACTGCGGGTTGGTGCCGACCGAGATCGCGGCCGGCATCGTCTCGCCCTGGGCGTACAGGTACCCGGCGTAGACGCCGTCGGCGGGGATCGCGGTGTGCGGCAGGGTCTCCACGTTGGCGGTGGGGAAGCCGAGTTCGCGGCCGCGCTGGGCGCCCCGGACCACGACGCCCTCCACCCGGTGCGGGCGGCCCAGGATCTCGCGGGCCCCGGCCACATCGCCCTCGGCGATCAGGTTGCGGGTCAGCGTGGACGAGAACGGCTTGCCGCCGCCCGCCTCCCCGGTGACGTACAGGTCGACGATCTCCACCTCGAAGTCGTAGACCCGGCCCTGCTCGGCGAGGAAGTCCACCGTGCCCGCCGCGCGGTGCCCGAAGCGGAAGTTCGGGCCCTCCACGACGGCCTTGGCGTGCAGCTTGTCGACCAGGACCTTCACGACGAAGTCGGCCGGGGAGAGCTGAGAGAACTCAGGTGTGAAGGGCAGCACGAGCACCGCGTCCACACCGAGTTCCGCCATCAGTTCGCAGCGGCGCGGGTGCGGGGCGAGCAGCGGGGGGTGGCTGCCGGGCCGTACGACCTCGCTGGGGTGCGGGTCGAAGGTGACCACGACGGCCGGAACGCCCAGCTTGCGGGCGCGGTCGACGGCGTGCTCGATGATCAACTGGTGGCCGCGGTGGACACCGTCGTACGACCCGATGGTGACGACGCTGCGCCCCCAGTCCTGGGGGATGTCCTCCAAGCCACGCCAGCGCTGCACTGTGACCGCTCCTCGAACCCGTGTCCGTGTCTGACTCTTGTGCAGGTCCAAGAGTGCCATGCCGGGTCTCCGGGCTCCGCATCGGTACGCCCCCTGTGACCGGGCGCACGCCGAAAACCCCTGCTCACGCGGGTACGGGCGTCCCGGCACGCTCCTCGATCGCGCGCCGGACACCGGGGCCGACGACGGCGGCCCACTCCTGCGGCGCCTCCGTCAGCCAACGGGCGAGCCGGGCGCCGAAGCCGGGCAGCTCGCGGACGAGGCAGCTCAGCCGGTGGTCACCGCCCTCGGGGGTACGGCCGAGGAGCCGGACGGTGCGGTGGACGAGCCCCCGCGCCTCCTCCGCCGCCGGGCCCGAGCCGTCACCGTCCACGAGGGTGGCGGCCGCGCGCAGGACCGCGACCAGCACCTCGGGGTCCCGTTCGTGGGCGAGCAGCCGGTCCAGGAGTTCGCGGCGCAGCGGGGTGGTGGCCGGGGTGCCGGGGGCGACGAGGACGGTGGCCAGGGCGGCGCGGGCCGCCTCGAAGCCCTTGCCGAGCAGCCCGGTGAGCAGCGGCAGCAGCTCGGTGCGGGCGGTGGGGCCGTGGCCGAGACGGCGGTCGACGTACTCGGCGACGCAAGGAGCCGCCTCCGCGCGGGGCGCGACCGTCTCCCGGACCAGGGCGGCGATACGGCGGGCGAGCGCCGGGTCGGTGACTTCGGCGAGCGCGCGCAGGGGGTCGGCGGGATCGGAGCCGCCGCGCAGCCGGACACGGAAGGCGTCGAGCACCGTGTCGGGGTGGGTGGCCAGGGCCGGGAGGAGCGCGGTGGGCGGCAGGCCGCGGTCGGCGGCCGTGAAGTGGCGCAGCGCCCTCGGCAGGTGCTGGTCGCGGCTGACCGGGTCGACGACCAGCAGGGCCAGCGCGCCGCCGTGCAGGGCGCGGTC
>NZ_WWKH01000681.1:0-3581 GCF_009865595.1 Streptomyces sp. SID1328
GGAGCGCCCTGTTCGCCTCCGGCGCCGACCGCCGCGCCCGCGCCGAGGCCGGCATCCGGGGCGCGGCCGGCCCCCGCGACGCGGACGACCTGATACGCGACGCGGGCATGTTCCTGCGTCTGATCGAGCGGATGCTCGCCCTCCAGCCGGTGCTGCCCCGGACGAGCCCGGAGACCGTCTGACCCGGCGTTCTCGTCCAGTGGGCGAGACGCGGACCACCGCACCCGGCCGGGGTGACCGGGCGCGGCGGGCGAGGCCATAGGGTGGAGGCGCCTTATGTCTCCACCTGCCGCGCACCTCCCCGTGACCGGCCGGGGAGGCCCCCATCGCGCCGCCGGGCAACGGGCGGTGCCGTGCCGAGGAGCAACAGCCGTGCCGGACCCGACGCGCCCCCGCGCCTCTCTCCGTACCGCCGTGGTGTGGGACGTCCTCCAGGACGCCCTCGACCGCCGGGTCAAGGCCACGGGGCGGGACTCGCTGGACGTGCTCGACACCGGCGGCGGCAGCGGCAACTTCGCCGTGCCCGTCGCCCGGCTCGGCCACCGCGTCACCGTCGTCGACCCCAGCCCCAACGCCCTCTTCGCCCTGGAGCGCCGGGCCGCCGAGGCGGGCGTGGCCGACCGGGTCCGCGGCGTCCAGGGCGACGCCCACGGCCTCTTCGACGTGGTCGAGCGCGGCGGCTACGACGCGGTGCTCTGCCACGGTGTCCTGGAGTACGTGGACGACCCCGCCGAGGGCGTCGGCAACGCGGTGGCCGCGCTGCGCCCCGAGGGCGTGCTCAGCCTGCTCGCGGCCGGCCTCGGCGGCGCCGTGCTGGCCCGCGCCCTCGCCGGGCACTTCACCGAGGCCCGCCAGGCCCTCGCCGACCCGGACGGCCGCTGGGGCGAGGGCGACCCAGTGCCGCACCGCTTCACCCCGGAACAGCTCACCGCCCTGGTCGAGGGCGCGGGCCTGCGGGTCGGCGCCGTGCACGGCGTACGCGTCTTCGCCGACCTGGTGCCCGGCGTCCTGGTGGACACCGAGCCGGGCGCGCTGGACGCCCTGCTGCGGCTGGAGGCCGCCGTGGCGGAGCTGCCCGCCTTCCAGTCCGTGGCCACCCAGGTCCATGTGCTCGGCGAGACGGGCGGGACCGGAGCGCCCGCCGTAGGCACCGGGGACTGAGCCTGCCCCGTGGGACACGGCGCTGATCAGGGGCGCGGCGGCAGATGGAGTACGCCACAAGCCCCCCGATCGAGGGGTTTGCGCCGTATGATCGAGGTACACCGACCGGCATGACGGGTCGGCCGCCGGGGAATGACAGCCTCAGCGGGCCTGGACGCCCTGACGTCCCGGTTGGCCAGATGGCGCAGAGGGGCGGGTTTCACGGGGGCGATTCCCTGCCTATCCTGAAAGGACCCCCCAGAGTCGCCCCGGCGACTGCACGATGAGGAGGACTCCGTGCCGCTCTCGGAGCACGAGCAGCGCATGCTCGAGCAGATGGAGCGAGCGCTGTACGCCGAAGATCCCAAGTTCGCGTCGGCGCTTGAGGGAAACGGGCTGCGGACGTACACCCGGCGCCGGGTCTATCAGGCGGTCGCGGGCTTCCTCGTCGGTATCGCGCTCCTCATGGCCGGTATGGTCGCCCAGTTGATCTGGATCAGTGTCGTCGGCTTCCTCGTGATGCTCGGCTGTGCCGTGCTCGCCGTCACTGGATGGCGCAAGGCACCCAAGCCGGGCGAAACCCCCAAGGGCCACACCGGGCGCCGCCCGGTCCGGCGGAAACGTACCGTCATGGAACGCATCGAGGACCGCTGGCAGCGCCGCCGGGACGAACAGGGCCACTGAGCCGCCCGCGGACTCCCCAGATTTCGTACGAGGGGATGACCACCACCCGGTGGTCATCCCCTCGCTCGTGTCCGGCTCCGTCAAGCCGCCCCGCTAAGCCGCCCCGCGCACCGGCCGCAGCGCTGCCGCCCGGGCCCGCAGGGCGGCCCAGCGGTCCCGGGCCGACCACAGCACCCGCCGTGCCGAGCGGGGTGCGAACAGGGCACGCAGCCGGGTGCCCCGGCCGACCGGGGCCGCCAGCCCGGCGATCACCCGGCGCACGTCCTTGGCCAGGTCCGGCGCCGGGCGCGGCTCCGGGGCGTACAGCACCTGCTCCAGGGCGGCCGCCACCCGGTGCACCGCGGCCCCGGCCTCCGTGTCCAGTCGCCCCAGCCGCACGATGCGGGCCGCCGAGCCGCGCGGCGTCAGTGAGTCGTCCGGTGTCACTCCGTGGTCCCAGGCACTGTCGGTCAGTTCCCGCCAGGCCGCCAGCGTCCGCACGGCCGGGTCGGCGCACGGCCCGTCCAGCCGGCGTGCCCGCACCCGCGACCGCCACAGCATCGGGGACAGCGGGAGCACCACCAGCGCCAGCGCGCCCAGCACGATCAGCGCGGCCCACAGCCCGCCCGACGGACCCCCGCCCCCGCCCGGCGCCGCCACCGCCGCCGACGGGTCGGCACACGCGCCCGACCTGTCCCGCGCGGCGCAGTTCTCACCCTGCGTCGCCGCCGCCGAAGGCTCCCTGGACGCCCCGCGTGAGGGCAGTTCCTGGTCCGGGCGGGCGCTGCTCGGGGTGTCCTGCTGGGTGTACGCGGGGGTCGTGCCCCGCGTCGGCGTGGGCTCGAACCGGATCCAGCCCACGCCCTGGAAGTACAGCTCCGGCCAGGCGTGCGCGTCCTTCAGGCTCACCGACACCGAGCCGTCCCCCTGCGGGGTGCCCGGCGCGAACCCCACCGCCACCCTGGCCGGAATGCCCAGCGTGCGGGCCATCGCCGCCATGGCGAAGGAGAAGTGGACGCAGAACCCCTCCTTCTTCTTGAGGAAGTTGGCGATCGCGTCGGCGCCCCGGCCCACCTGCACCTCGGTGTCGTACCGGAAGCCGCCGTCCGCCGAGAACCAGTCCTGGAGCCGTACCGCCTCCTCGTAGTGGTTGCGCGCCCCGGAGGTGACCTTCTCGGCGGTCCGCGCCACCACATCCGGCAGCCGGGACGGCACCCGCGTGTACTCCCGCTCCAGCGCGGCCGGCGGCTTCGGCGCGTCGGCGAGCTGCTTCGCGGTCGGCTGCAGATCCAGGCTGGTGACCTGGTACGTCTCGCCGCGCGTGGTCTGGCCGTGGTCGCCGACCAGGGTCATGCCGACCGGCTCGTACCGCCAGTTGCCGTCGATCCGGACCCCGCTCGGCGGATACGGCATCGGCAGCCAGTCCTGGGCGTACCAGTCCGCCGCCGTGATCACCGTGCGCAGCGTGGTCCGCCTGACGTCGTCGCTCAGGCCCGCCGGGGCCGGGAAGACGCCGGGCACCGCGGCGATACGGCGCTGGGACGGCTTCCAGTCGGTGCCGTCGAAGTCGTCCAGGGACACTATCCGCACGTACATGTCCGGCACTTCGCCGGAGCTGGGCCGCAGGGAGAGCACCTCGCGGTCGTCGTCCACGTTCAGGCTGTCCCGCAGCGACACCAGCGGGTTCACCGCCGAGATCGTGCCGCCCCGGCCGTTGCCCGCGCCGACGCCCGACCCCGCCCGGCCCAGCAGGCCGCCGTGCAGCGTCGGCAGGGCCA
>NZ_WWKH01000682.1:0-3064 GCF_009865595.1 Streptomyces sp. SID1328
TTCCCCGTATTCCACGCGGCCGGGCCGATCCCGGTCGTTGACGGTGCCTAAGACCGCAATCATCGCGGCCCGGTTCCCGATTCCGGCGCTTTGGCTTCGCGGCGTCGCGCCCGCACCCGGCCGGCGTCGGGCCAGCGCACGTCGTAGGCCCAGCCGAGCCCCTCGAACCAGCGGATCAAGCGGGCGCTGGCGTCCAGTTGGCCGGTGAGGACACCGTGCCGGGCGCTGGTCGGGTCCGCGTGGTGGAGGTTGTGCCAGGACTCGCCGAACGACAGCGGGGCCAGCCACCACACGTTGCCGGAGCGGTCCCGGCTGCGGAACGGGTGTGCACCGGTCGCGTGGCAGATGGAGTTGATGGACCAGGTCACATGGTGCACCAGGCAGATCCGCACCAGTCCCGCCCAGAAGAACGCCGTCGCCGCGCCCGCCCAGGTCCCGGTGATCAGCAGCCCGAGCAGGGCGGGCAGCGTCAACGAGAGCGCCACCAAGACCCCGAAGTTCCGCGAGACCAGCCGCAGCGCCGGGTCCCGTTCCAGGTCGGGCGCGTACTGGGCCGTGGAGGCGTGGTCGGGGTCGAAGAGCCAGCCGAGGTGGGCGTGGAACATGCCCTTGGCGAGCGCGCCCGGCGTGCGGCCGTACCGCCAGGGCGAGTGCGGGTCGCCGTCGCGGTCGGAGTACCGGTGGTGCTTGCGGTGGTCGGCGACCCAGGTGAACAGCGGCCCCTGCACGGCGAGGCTCCCCGCGACGGCGAGCGCGATCCGCAGCGGGCGGCGCGCCTTGAACGAGCCGTGGGTGAAGTAGCGGTGGAACCCGACGGTGATGCCGAGCCCGCTGACCAGGTAGAACACGGCGGCGAGCACGATGTCGACCGGGCTGAGTCCGTTGCGCCAGGCAAGCGGGACGGCCGCGAGGAGCGCGAGGAAGGGGACGGCGACGAAGACCCCGATGAGGATCTGCTCGGCGTTCGGCCAGGACCACCTCCGGCCGAGGGGCGCTACGGCGTCCGGGATCTGCGGCGCTTCCGGGACTTCCGGCACGGGCGGAACCTTTCGGCTGGGCACGGGCGCTGGGTGGGCCCGTGGGGAGGGACTACTCGGCGGCGGTGAGGGCCAGTACGGCGTTCTGGCCGCCGAAACCGAAGGAGCTGCTGATGGCGGCGCGCATCGGCGTGGGACGCGGGACCTTGGCGACGACGTCGAGGTCGATGGCCGGGTCCTGGGTGTGCAGGTTGGCGGTGGGCGGGATGAGCTGGTGGCGCAGGGTGAGGGCGGTGCAGGCGGCCTCGATGGCACCGGCGCCGCCGATGGCGTGCCCGATGGTGCCCTTGACGGCGGTCACCGGGGGCGGGCGGTGGAATACCTGGCGGAGGGCGTTGTACTCGGCGAGGTCGCCCTGCGGGGTGGAGGTGCCGTGCGCGTTGACGTGGTCGATGTCCTCGGGGGCGAGCCCGGCGTCGAGGAGGGCGCTGCGGATGGCGCGGGCGGCGCCGTCGCCGCCGGGGTGCGGGGAGGTGAAGTGGTGGGCGTCGCAGGAGGCGCCGTACCCGGCGACCAGGGCGGTGGGCCGGGCGGCGCGGGAGCGGGCGTCGGCGGTGCGTTCCAGGACGAGGACGGCGGCGCCCTCCCCGAGCACGAAGCCGTCGCGGTCGCGGTCGAAGGGGCGGGACGCCTCGTGCGGGGCCTCGGCGCGGCGGGACAGGGCGCGCATCTGGGCGAAACAGGCGGCGGTCATCGGCAGCCGGGCGGACTCGCTGCCCCCGGCCAGGACGAGGTCGCAGGCGCCGGAGAGCAGCAGGTCGCGGGCGAGACCGATGGCGCTGGTGCCGGAGGCGCAGGCGGTCGAGACGACCAGGTTGGGGCCCGTCGCACCGAGGTCGAGGGCGATCTCGGCGGCGGCCATGTTGGGCACGCTGCGCGGCAGGGCGAGCGGGGAGACGCGGTCGGGGACGCGGGCGGCGAGCCGGTCGAACTCGGCCTGCCAGCCCTGCATGGAGCCGGTGCCGACGCCCATGACGATGCCGATGCGCGGGCCGTCCCAGTCGCCGGGGGTGAGCCCGGCGTCGGCGACGGCCTCGCGGGCGGCGAGCAGGGCGAAGGTGGTGAAGCGGTCGAGCCGGCGGCTGAGCCGGTGCCCGAGCAGCCGGGGCGCGTCGAGGTCGGGTACCCGGCAGGAGAACGCCACGGGCAGGCCGTCGAGTCCGGGGTCGGCGGTGGCCGTGGAGGTCCCGGCGCACAGGCCCTCCCAGGCGGCCGCCTGTCCGACGCCGGCCGGGGTGACCAGTCCGATTCCGGTGACGGCCACGGGGGCGCGCCGGGTCGCTTGACCTGCGTTCACGAGCTGCATGAGCGGTGATTATCCGGGCCGGTGGGGTACTCCCCCGGCCGCCACGACCCGTTCGGCCCAGGACGCCACGGGCTACCACTCGGATGCCCGAACGTCCTTGACGCAGCGCCTCATTCCCGGCCGGCGGCCGGGAGCACGGCGGGAGCGGCCGGCCGGCGGCGGGGCCGGGACCGGCCGGGACCGTTCTGGCTGAGCAACGCCTCTGCCACGAAACGCAGTTGGCGGGCGGTCGTGCGGCACGCGGCGGCCTGGCGGGCGAGGGTGGGTCTGCCCCACTCCGGCGCGGCGACCCGGCCGTTCAGGGCGGCGGCGGTGGCGAGGAGGCGGCGGGCGTAGCCGTCCATCAGGTCGGCGTCGGTGCGCAACTGGGCTACACGGTCGAGGAGTTCGGCGGCGATCGGGTGGGCGGGCGTGGAGTGGCTCACCATGACGGCTCCCGGTGGCGGAGGTTCAGCGCGGCAGGACGGCGCCCGCGGCGCGGTGGACCATGAACTGCGGGCAGGCCACGACGAACAGCGGCCGGGCGGTGTCGATGCCGAGCCTGCGCAGCTGCCCGGCCATGGGTTCGGCGGCGGCGGTGTCCAGCCGCAGCCGCACCCCGGCCCCGGCGTGCAGCCGGGGGCGCCCGGAGGTGCGGATCGCGGTGCGTACGGTGCTGTCACCGCGCCGCCCGTACAGCGCCCAGTCCGGCTCCGGGCAGCGCACGCCGGGTCCGAGGCGG
>NZ_WWKH01000683.1:0-1134 GCF_009865595.1 Streptomyces sp. SID1328
GGCCGCGCGGTACGCGTCGCGGGCCGCGCGCGGCCGGGTGGCCGCTTCATAGGACATACCCCGCCAGTGGTGCGCCTGCGCGCCCAGTTCGACGGCGATCCGGCGGTCGCGGTCCGACTCGGCCGCCGCCTCCGCCTCCCGCGCCGACTCGGCCGCCGCCCGGAAGGCGTCCACCGCGTCGTCCAGCCGGGTCGGCCGGGCCAGGCTCCGGTACGCCTCGTACTGCGCCTGTCCCAGCTCCAGTGAGCAGCGCGCGGCCAGCAGCGGGTCGTCCGCCTCGGCCGCCGCCAGCCCGAAGAGGTGCTCCGCCTCGCGCAGGTCCACCCGGTCGCCGTGCAGCCGGTAGCGCCGGATCAGGGCGCGGCCCAGCATCAGCAGGCGGTGCGCGGTGTGCGGGCTGCCGGTGTGGGTCTCGCGTCGGCAGTCCCGCAGGACGCGGATCGCGTGGGCGAGGGCCTCCCAGGCGCGCTCCCCGCTCTCGGCGTCGGCCCGGCGCAGCAGCACCTCGCCCCACTCGGCGAGGACATCGGGGTAGTCGGCGGCTTCCCTGGAGGTGTCGGCGGCCGCACGGGCGAACGCCTCCGCCGCGTCGCGGAGTTCACGGGGATCGCCCGTCTCGGCATACCGGGCGACCCCGATCCGGCCGGCCCTGACGTGGAGTTGGGCGCGCAGTGAGCGGCCGGTGGTCGTGGCGAGCGCGGCGTCGACGCGTTCCCGGGCCTCGGCGAGGTCACCGCCGGAGCGGAGGAGAGCGTCGACCAGATCCAGCCGGATGAGGGTGAGTTCACGGCCCCCGTCCTCGCCGGCCGCCAGCGCGTCACGGAGCGAGCCGGCCGCCTGGGCGGCGTAACCCCGCGCCTGTACGGGGTCGTTGGTGGCGTCGGCCAGACGGAGCAGGAGTCTGCCGTGGGCCAGCGGCAGTTCGGGCGGCCGGTGTCTGCGGTCGGGCCAGATGTCGGCGAACGCCTCCAGCATGCCGACCGCGCCCTGGAGCAGCGCGCTGTCCCCGCCGAGCCGCCACTGCGCCTCCAGCGCGCCCACCCGCTCCAGCGTGAGCCGGAGCGCCTGCGCGGGCTCCAGGTCGGGGGCGGCGCAGGCGACGGCGTACTCCCGGTCGGCGCGGCGCAGCAGGTC
>NZ_WWKH01000684.1:0-1003 GCF_009865595.1 Streptomyces sp. SID1328
GACCGCGTGCCCGAGGCCGGCCACGGCGCCGAACACCACGCACAGCAGGGCGATCACCCCGAGGCTCCAGACGGTGGCGGAACCCCGGTCACCCTCCTGGCATCTCATGGCCCCTCCTCTCCGGCCCCCGCCGCTTCCTCTGCGGCGGCCACGGCCTCCTCCCGCACCTCGAACGGCAGCCCTGTCAGCACCGGCGGCTTCGCCACCACCGTCACCCGCACCTGCTCGCCCTCGCGGGCCACGCCGACCGTCGAGCCGCTCGGTGCCGCCTCTCTGGTCAGCCGGACCACCGCCTCGGGCGGGTCCTGGCGGGCGGCGGCCCGCGCCCCGGTACGGGCGGCGTCCACGCACTGGATCTGGGCGGCCACGGCGAGCAGCCCCCAGACGAGCGCCATGGTGAACGCCACCAGTACCGACAGCACCACGGCCGCCTCCGCCGTCACGAACCCCCGGTCTGCGTCTCGTTCACATGCGCGCACTGAGCGCTCGTTTCACGATGCCCTGGAGTTCCGCCTTCACTTGGCCGCTGGTGACGACCTCGTACAGCAGCAAGGCGAATCCGACCGCCGCGATGATCCCCATGGCGTACTCGGAGGTCACCATTCCGGCGTCCTTGCGGCACCGTTCCCGCAGCAGCGCCCATGCCCTGCCGGCCTTCTCACGCATCTCACGTTCCTTTCTCTGCAGCTTCGTTGTCGTTGTCGTGCACGTCGGTCCGCTGGGTCAGGGCCCACCTCCTTCCATCGCGCCGCCCGCGAGGCCGATGACCACGGGCAGGACGCCGACCGCGATGAAGGCGGGGAGGAAGCACAGCCCGACCGGCGCCGAGATCAGTACGGCCGCTCTGCGGGCCCGGACCGTGGCCGCCCGTATCGACTCCGCCCGCGCGTCCGACGCGAGCCGGGCCACGGGTTCGGCCGCCGGGAGCCCCGACCGGTCGGCCCGCTCCAGCAGCCGGGCAAGTGCTCCGGCGCCGGGAAGGGCGGTCAACCGGGCCCAGGCG
>NZ_WWKH01000070.1:0-8055 GCF_009865595.1 Streptomyces sp. SID1328
CGCCGAGGCGGCACCCTGCACCTGATCCTGCTCGACGTGTCCGCCGACACAGCCCGGCGCGGCCAGCGCGAGCGCGGCCGGGGCGTCTCGCGGTTCGCCTTCCACCGCCACCGCGGCACCACCGCCCGGCTGCTGGACGCCGTCGAGCGCGGCGAGAGCCCCGCCGGCTGCGGCTCGGTCGTCCTGCTGGACCGTGCCTCGGCGGACGGCCTGAAGCGGATCGAGTTCGCCACGTGAGCACCCGCATCCGTACCGGATAGCCTTCTGCACCACAGCATGACTCCCAGCAGGCGGTAGGCACATGGACTTCCCGGCGGACCTTCCCGCGGACTTCCCGGCACAGGCGCACCCCCACCCGCACGGCGGTTGGCCCGGCAACGAACTGGAGGAGGTCCTCTCCGCCTCCCTCGGCATACCCGCGGCCGGCGCCCGCGTCATCGAGGTGCTGGCCCGAAGCTTCGTCTGGATACCCCTGCCGAACGGCGGTGGCCCGCACAGCGGCCCGCTGGACCTGCCCACCGTCGAGATCGACGGCCAGGTGTACGTCCCGGTGTTCAGCTCCGAGGAGCAGTTCCGGCAGTCGCCCGGCGGACACCTCCCGCACACCGTCGCCCCCGCCGTGGAGTTCGCGCGGGGTCTGCCGCCGCAGGCGGGCGTCGTCATCAACCCCGGCGGCGTGGTCGGACTCCCGCTGCCCCCCGACGCGGTGGCCGCGCTGTGCCGGGCCGGGGGGTCCCCGCTGGACGGGCCGGCCTCCGGCGGCCGGGTACGGCTCTTCGAGCCCGACTGGCAGGACGACCCGGTGGACTTCCTGGCCGCCGCCTCCGCCGAGTTCGCCGCGACCGGCGTGGTCGTCAGCGCCCGGCGCTGCCTCGCCGTCATCGAGACGGCCGACCCGGTGCTCTTCGTCGGCGTCGAACTCGCCCACTGGGAGGGCGACGCGCGGGCGCTCCCGCTGGACGCCCTCGGCAAGGCACTCGGCCGCGCCCCGGCCCCCTGGCCCGTCAACCTGGTCCTCCTGGACGCCACCCAGGACCCGGTGGCCGACTGGCTGAGGACGAACGTGCGCCCCTTCTACCAGTTCGGCAACTGAGGCATCAGGGCTCGCGGGGCCCGCGCCGGTGGGCGCTTAAGCTGTCCCCACACGCGGGGAACTTGCAATGAAGGGGCGGTAGGACAGGTGAGCGCGAGCCCAAGCGGCAGCGTCGAGCACATGCTGCGCCAGGTCACTCCCGGACGCTACGACGCCTACGAGGCACTGCTCCGCGCCCTCGCCACCCCTTCGTCCGGCCAGATCTGGATGCTGCTGTGGCAGGGCCAGGCCGGCTCCCCGGACGCCCAGTACGGCAACATGGAGGTCGGCGGTTTCGGTTACGCCCCCTGCGTGACCTCCGCCCAGGAACTCTCCGCCAGTGGCTGGAGCCGGTCCTACGAGGTGGTCGACAGCCTCGACGTCGCCCGCACCCTCTACCCGGAGCACTACGGCCTCTGGCTCAACCCGCACGCCCCCGGCGGCGGCGTCGGCATCCCCTGGCTGGACCTGCGCCGCATCGCCACGGGCCTGGACCGCCAGCCGGCCGGCCCCCTGCGGCTGTCCGAACCGGCCATCGAGGTACCGCAGTTCTACGCCCTCCTCGCGCAGAACGCCCACCGCACCCCGGCCCTGCGCTCCCTGCGCCGCGCCTGGGTCCAGCCCGCTCTCGGCGCCCCCTACCTCGCCCTCGGCCTTGACGTGTACGAGTCGACCCCGGCCGCGGTCGACTCCGTCCGCGCGATGATGCAGCAGTCGGTCGGCGCGGTCCCCGAGGGCCTGCCGGTCTCCACGGTCGCCATGACCGACGACTTCGACCCCGTCGTGCTCTGGATGCGTGCCAACTCCCGGCCGTTCTACGACCGCGAGGCCCACGGGGCGGTCGCGCCGGTGGGCGGGGCGTACTAGCTCCCTTTTCCTTTCCACTCTTTGCCTTTTCCTGGTAATTCCGCGTTCCGGAATCCCGAATTTCACGGGCCCCTCCGGCATTTCCGCACGCCGTCGAGCCGACGCCTGAGGCCGGCCCGGTGATCCGGAAGATCTGTGTGGACTGAGTGTTCGTCACGCCCTGTTCCGGGTAGGTCACGTGGAGGTCCGGTGTTGCGGTGGTGTGAACTCCCCTGCCATTAGGACGTGTTCAGCCGCACATGGCTGTGAATGACGGTCTTCGCTCATGTCGTCCCGAATTCACCTGTGTCCTACCGCTGTTACCCGTCGTTCGGATATCGGAACGTGCCAGCTTGCATCACGTTTAGGCATCCATTCCCCGTCAAGTCTGGCAACGGATCACCCAGCCGTTGAAGACTCCCGGTCCAGGGGTGTTCACCCCCGTGTACGACAGTCTTCGAAGCCGCTCGCGCGGCAAGTGTGGGCCGGCTCAGGCCGGTTGAGAGGGGTCCCTGTCAGAATGACGGCACCATTGCACGAGCCGACCGCTGACGCGGCCCCGAACGCGCACGAGGAAGCGGAGGTGGCGAGCGCCAAGGCGAAGGACGTCCAGGGACGTTCGCTGGGGCGCATCGCCTGGGAGCGGCTGAAGCGGGACAAGCTCGCCCTGACCGGCGGCACCGTCGTCGTCCTGCTCATCGTGATCGCCCTGCTGGCGCCGGTGCTCACCCACTTGATCGGGCAGGACCCGGACGCCTACCACGAGAACCTGATCGACCCGCTGTTCGGCACCCCCAAGGGTTCCCTCGGCGGTCTCGGCGGCGATCACCTGCTGGGCGTCGAGCCGGTCAACGGCCGCGACATCCTCGCCCGCATCCTCTACGGCGCGCAGATCTCGCTCCTGGTCGGCTTCCTGTCGGCCGTGGTGGCCGTCGCCCTCGGCACCGTGCTCGGCATCCTCGCCGGGTTCTTCGGCGGCTGGGTCGACTCCGTGATCAGCCGGGTGATGGACGGACTGCTGGCCTTCCCGCAGCTCCTGTTCATCATCGCGCTCGTCTCCGTGATGCCCAACTCCATGCTGGGGCTCAGCGGTTCGGCCGTACGTGTCTTCGTGATGATCCTGGTCATCGGCTTCTTCGGCTGGCCGTACATCGGCCGCGTGGTGCGCGGCCAGACCCTCTCGCTGCGTGAGCGCGAGTACGTCGACGCGGCCCGCTCGCTGGGCGCCGGACGGTTCTACATCCTGTTCAAGGAGCTGCTGCCCAACCTGGTCGCGCCGATCATCGTCTACTCCACGATGATGATCCCGACCAACATCCTCACCGAGGCGGCCCTGAGCTTCCTGGGCGTGGGCGTCAAGCCGCCCACCGCCTCCTGGGGTCAGATGCTCTCGAACGCGATCGACTACTACGACTCGGACCCCATGTACATGGTGGTCCCCGGTGTGGCGATCTTCATCACCGTTCTTGCCTTCAACCTGTTCGGCGACGGCGTCCGGGATGCCCTGGACCCCAAGGCTTCCCGCTGACCACGCCGTACCCCCAAGCGACCCGTGGAACCAGCACGGGGTCTCTCATCAATTCCGGAGGAACCGAGATCGTGACTACCCAGCGCACCTCAGGGCGGGCCAAGCGGACCGCGGCCGCTGCCGCCGTGGTCGCCGCACTGCTGACCACGGCCGCGTGCGGCGGCGGCGACGACGGCGGTTCGAAGAACGGTGCGGCCGGCTTCGACGCGGCCAACAACAAGGTCGCCCAGGCGTCCGAGGCCAAGAAGGGCGGCACCCTGCGCTTCGGGTCCGTCCAGGACGCCGACTCGTGGGACACCACCCGTGGCTACTACGGCTTCATGTGGAACTTCTCCCGCTACTACAGCCGCCAGCTCGTCACCAACAAGACCGCGGCCGGCGCCGCGGGGGCCGAGATCACCCCGGACCTCGCCACCGGTGTCGCCAAGGTGACCGACGACGGCAAGACCTACACGTACACCCTGCGTGACGGTGTGACGTGGGAGGACGGCAAGCCGATCACGTCGAAGGACGTCAAGTACGGCATCGAGCGCGTGTGGGCGCAGGACGTGCTGTCCGGCGGTCCGACCTACCTGAAGGAGGTCCTGGACCCCAAGGGTGAGTACAAGGGCCCCTACAAGGACAAGGCCAAGGACCACCTGGGTCTGAAGTCCATCGAGACCCCGGACGACAAGACCATCGTCTTCCACCTCCCGCAGGCCAACTCGGACTTCGAGGAGATGCTGGCGCTGACCTCGGGTTCCCCGGTCCGCCAGGACAAGGACACCAAGTCCAAGTACGGTCTGCACCCGTTCTCCTCGGGCCCGTACAAGTTCGCGTCCTACAGCCCCGGCAAGGACCTCAAGCTGGTCCGCAACGCCAACTGGAAGGCGTCCTCGGACCCGGTCCGCAAGGCGTACCCGGACGCGATCACCATCAAGTTCTTCTCCAACGCCAATGACCTGGACCAGCGTCTGATCAACGGCGACCTGGACATCGACCTGGCCCAGACCGGCATGTCGCCCCAGGGCCGCACGGTCGCCCTCAAGAAGCACAAGGGCAACCTGGACAACCCGGTCTCCGGTTACGTCCGTTACGCCGTCTTCCCGCAGAGCGTGAAGCCGTTCGACAACGAGCACTGCCGCAAGGCCGTGATCTACGGCGCCGACCACGTCTCGCTCCAGACCGCCCGTGGCGGCCCGGTCGCCGGCGGCGACATCGGCACCAACATGCTCCCGCCGTCGGTCCCCGGCGCCGAGGGCCAGAAGTACGACCCGTACGGGATCGCCGGGGCCAACAAGTCCGGCAACGTCGCCAAGGCCAAGGAAGAGCTGAAGGCCTGCGGCAAGCCGAACGGCTTCAGCACCACCATCGCGGTGCGCAACAACAAGCCCGTCGAGGTGGCCACCGCCCAGTCGATGCAGGCGGCGCTGAAGAAGATCGGCGTCAACGTCCAGATCGACCAGTACGACGGTGCCCAGACCCCCGGCATCATCGGCAGCCCCTCGAACGTGAAGAAGAAGGGCTACGGCATCATCATCATGGGCTGGGGCCCGGACTTCCCGTCCGTGCAGGGCTACGGTCTCCCGCTGTGGAACAGCAAGTACATCCTCGAGAGCGGCAACAACAACTACGCGCTCATCAAGGACAAGAAGATCGACGGTCTCTTCACCGACTACGTCAAGACGCTGGACGACGCCGGCAAGACCAAGATCGCCACTGAGATCAACCACAAGGTCATGGAGGGCGCGTACTACCTGCCCTTCACCTTCGAGAAGTTCCTGAACTGGCGCTCGGACCGCGTCGCGAACATCTACACGTCGAACGGCTACAGCGGCATGTACGACTTCGTCAACCTCGGTCTGAAGTCCTCGAAGTAACCCCGGCACACCCGCCGAACGGCACGAAAGGCAGGTGAAGGCCGGCGCGGCGAGACCGTGAACCGCCGGATGATCTCCGGCGGTTCACGGTCCGCGGCGGGCCGTAAGCTGTGCTCGCTTACCTCATCAGGCGGCTCTTCGCCGCCGCAGTGATGCTCGTGGTCATCGTCATGGTGGTCTTCGGCATCTTCTTCCTCGTCCCCAAGTGGGCGGGGGTCGACGTCGCCACGAGTTTCGTGGGCAAGCAGGCCGACCCCGCGGCAGTCGAGGCGATCCGGGAGAAGCTCGGTCTGAGCGACCCGATCTTCCAGCAGGTGTGGGAGTTCTTCAAGGGCATCTTCGTGGGCCGCACGTACGCGGCCGGCGGCGATGTCACCCACTGTGCTGCGCCGTGCTTCGGTTACTCGTTCCGCAGCGAACAGGCCATCTGGCCGGTGCTGACGGACCGTTTCCCGGTCACGCTGTCCCTCGCGCTCGGCGCGGCGGTCCTGTGGCTGGTCTTCGGTGTCGCGGCGGGTGTCCTCTCCGCGCTCAAGCGGGGCACCCTGTGGGACCGCACCGCGATGGTGGTGGCGCTGGGCGGTGTCTCGCTCCCCATCTACTTCACCGGTCTGCTCTCCCTGGCGATCTTCTCCTACGGGCTCGGTCTCATCGACGCGCAGTACGTGCCCCTGGAGGACAGCTTCAGCGGCTGGTTCGGCGGCATGATCCTGCCCTGGATCACCCTGGCCTTCCTGTACGCGGCGATGTACGCCCGGATCACCCGCGCCACCATGCTGGAGATCCTCGGCGAGGACTACATCCGCACCGCGCGTGCCAAGGGCCTCAAGGAGCAGACGGTCATCGGCAAGCACGCCATGCGCTCCACGATGACCCCCATCCTGACCATGCTCGGCATGGACCTCGGCGCCCTCATCGGCGGCGCGATCCTGACCGAGACGACGTTCAGCCTGCCCGGCCTCGGCCAGGCCGTCCTCAACGCCATCAAGAATCAGGACCTGCCCGTCATCCTGGGCGTCACCCTGATCACCTCGGTGGCGGTGCTGATAGCCAACCTCCTGGTGGACATCCTGTACGCCGTGATCGACCCGCGCGTGAGGCTCTCATGACCGAACTCAGCAAGACCGGAGCCGCGGTGGGCGAGCCCACCGACCCCAGGACCGCCGGCAAGGCGTTCCTGGACGTGCGCGACCTGAAGGTGCACTTTCCGACCGACGACGGCCTGGTCAAGTCCGTCGACGGACTGACCTTCACGCTGGAGAAGGGCAAGACCCTCGGCATCGTGGGTGAGTCCGGCTCCGGCAAGTCGGTCACCTCGCTCGGCATCATGGGTCTGCACACGGCCGGCCAGTACGGCAAGCAGAAGGCCCGCATCTCCGGCGAGATCTGGCTGAACGGCACCGAGCTGCTGTCGGCCGACCCCGACCAGGTGCGCCGGATGCGCGGCCGCGAGATGGCGATGATCTTCCAGGACCCGCTGTCCGCGCTGCACCCGTACTACACGATCGGCCAGCAGATCGTGGAGGCGTACCGCATCCACCACAAGGTCGACAAGAAGACCGCGCGCAAGCGCGCGATCGAGATGCTCGACCGGGTGGGCATCCCGCAGCCGGACAAGCGGGTGGACAGCTACCCGCACGAGTTCTCCGGCGGTATGCGCCAGCGCGCCATGATCGCCATGTCGCTGGTGAACAACCCCGAGCTGCTCATCGCCGACGAGCCGACGACCGCCCTGGACGTGACCGTCCAGGCGCAGATCCTCGACCTCATCCGCGACCTCCAGAAGGAGTTCGGCTCCGCGGTCATCGTCATCACCCACGACCTGGGCGTCGTCGCCGAACTCGCCGACGACATCCTGGTGATGTACGGCGGCCGCTGTGTCGAGCGGGGCCCGGCGGAGAAGGTGTTCTACGAGCCCCGGCACCCCTACACCTGGGGCCTGCTCGGTTCCATGCCGCGGCTCGACCGCGAGCAGCAGGACCGCCTGATCCCGGTGAAGGGCTCCCCGCCCTCCCTGATCAACATCCCGTCCGGCTGCGCCTTCAACCCGCGCTGCCCGTACGCCGACCTCCCCAAGGACAACGTGACCCGCACGGTCCGCCCCGAGCTGACCCAGGTCGGCAGCACGCACTGGGCCGCCTGCCACATGAGCACGGAGCAGCGGGAGCGGATCTGGACCGAAGAGATTGCGCCGAAGCTGTGAGCGACGAGAAAGCAGTGACGATCCCCGCGCAGGCCAAGAGCGCCGACAGCGCGGACGGCGAGATCCTGCTGAAGGTCAGCGGCCTGAAGAGGCACTTCCCCATCAAGAAGGGGCTGCTCCAGCGCCAGGTCGGCGCGGTGCACGCGGTCGACGGCATCGACTTCGAGGTGCGCGCCGGTGAAACCCTGGGCGTCGTGGGCGAGTCGGGCTGCGGCAAGTCCACGATGGGCCGTCTGATCACCCGCCTGGACGAGCCGACCGCGGGCACCATCGAGTTCGAGGGCAAGGACATCACGCACCTCGGGGTCTCGGGCATGCGCCCGATGCGCCGCGACGTGCAGATGGTCTTCCAGGACCCGTACTCCTCGCTGAACCCCCGGCACACCATCGGCACCATCATCGGGGCCCCCTTCCGGCTCCAGGGTGTCGAGCCCGAGGGCGGCATCAAGAAGGAAGTCCAGCGGCTGCTGTCGGTCGTGGGTCTCAACCCCGAGCACTACAACCGCTACCCCCACGAGTTCTCCGGCGGCCAGCGCCAGCGCATCGG
>NZ_WWKH01000685.1:0-1779 GCF_009865595.1 Streptomyces sp. SID1328
GGCAGTTCGGCGGTGATGACGGTGGGTCCGCCGGGTGGGGAGTCCACCGCGAGGACTCCGTCGACCGCGTCGAGGCGTTCGGCGAGTCCGGCGAGTCCTGATCCGTGGGCGGGGTCGGCTCCGCCGATTCCGTCGTCGCGGATTTGGAGCATGAGGTGGTGGGGGGTGTGCCAGAGGTCGAGGGTGGCGTGGTGGGCGTGGCTGTGTTTGCTGATGTTCTGGAGGAGTTCGCTGGCGGTGTAGTAGGTGATGCCTTCGATGGCGGGTGCGGGCCGGGTGGGGAGGTCGACGGTGAGGGTGACGGGGACGGTGCAGCGGGTGGCGATGGCGGAGAGGGCTGCGTCGAGTCCTCGGTCGGTGAGGACGGCGGGGTGGATGCCTCGGGCGAGGTCGCGGAGTTCTTTGAGGGCGGTTTTGACTTCGCCGTGGGCTTCTTCGACCATGCGGGCGGCTGTTTCGGGGTCGTGGTGGAGTTTTTCCTTGGCGAGTCCGAGTCCCATGGCGAGGTTGACCAGGCGTGCCTGGGCTCCGTCGTGCAGGTCGCGTTCGATACGGCGCAGGTCGGCGGCGGCGGTGTCCACGACCACACCCCGGTCCGACTCCAGCTCCTCCACGCGGGCCGTCAGCCGGGAAGGGCCGAGCAGGCCGCGCACCAGCAGCCCGTCCACCGTGGTCAGGCCCCGCAGCAGCCACGGGGTGAGCAGCGTGAACACCAGCCCGACCAGCGCGGTCGCGGTGATCTCGAAGGGGTTGTCCAGGTAGACGCTGTGGTGGTCGTCCCCGTAGAGCTGGATGCCGCCCTGCCCGGCCCACATCGGGAACACCCAGAACCACAGCGGGTACGTCAGCAGCGCCCAGCCGTACGTCCAGAAGCTGATGGCCACCGAGAAGGAGAACACCGCCCACGGGAAGTGGACCAGCGCGTACACCAGGTGCCGCCAGGACGAGCCGCTCTTGAGCACCGCGCCGAGCCAGGGCAGCAGCCCCGGTCCGCTGGGGTTCAGCGGCTCCGGTGCGGCCACCCGCACCTTCAGCAGCGCCCCGGCCCGTGCCCGCTCCAGCGCCCCGAAGCCCCGGCAGCCGACCAGGGCCAGCGCGAGGACCGGCACCCCGACGAAGGTCACCAGCAGGCCGGCGCCGAGCGAGATCATCGTGACCGTCCAGACGAACAGGGCGACGGCCACCGGCAGTCCGGTCAGCGCGTAGCCCAGTTCCCGCCAGGTCCGCGCCTCCAGCGGCGCCTTCAGCGCGGCGGGGAGGCGGTGGCGGGCCGGCTCTTCCCGGTAGGGCGTGTAGTGCGTGGCCATCGGTGTGGTCCCCGTTCTCCTCGTGTGGGCTTGCCTGCTCAGACTGCTCGCCCGCACCGGGTGCGGGCCATGGCGTGCGTCCCCGTCTTGAACAGGGGGTTTTCCCTACCGTCCGGCGCGGTGCTCGTCCTCCCGGTCCCGCCAGGGCAGTTCGGCGGTGATGACGGTGGGTCCGCCGGGTGGGGAGTCCACCGCGAGGACTCCGTCGACCGCGTCGAGGCGTTCGGCGAGTCCGGCGAGTCCTGATCCGTGGGCGGGGTCGGCTCCGCCGATTCCGTCGTCGCGGATTTGGAGCATGAGGTGGTGGGGGGTGTGCCAGAGGTCGAGGGTGGCGTGGTGGGCGTGGCTGTGTTTGCTGATGTTCTGGAGGAGTTCGCTGGCGGTGTAGTAGGTGATGCCTTCGATGGCGGGTGCGGGCCGGGTGGGGAGGTCGACGGTGAGGGTGACGGGGACGGTGCAGCGGGTGGCGATG
>NZ_WWKH01000686.1:0-790 GCF_009865595.1 Streptomyces sp. SID1328
CGGTGCTCGGCTGGGTCGTCGCGGTCATCCTGCTCACCGCCAGCCGCCCGGAAGGTGACTTCCTGTTCGGCGCGGGCGGCGGCTCGTACGTCTTCCTGCTCGGCGGCATGGCCCTCGCTGTGATCTGTGCCACCTTGGCCCCCGGACGGCAACCCGACGCCGACTCCGACCGACTTGGCAAGTGACGTACCACTTCGCGGCGCCCTCGTGCGGGTCCGGTGCGGATTTCCCCGGCGGTCGTGGGATTCGCGCCAGAGGTGGCCAGTATGGTGGTGCGCGCCGCCGAGATGCCCGCTGAGGTCGTGACGGGCGGCGGAGCCAACCGGGAGAACCTGCCTTGAGTCGTGAAACTGACACTCCGTCCTCCGGGCCCAACGGGCGCGGCGGAGCCGCATACCCCTCCGGCACCCCGCCGTACGGGACCCCCATGGCTTCCGGCGACGGGGCCGGCGCGGGAAGCCCGGACGCGCGTCCCGAGGACCGCAAGACCGAGACCACGCTGACCACGCGCATCCGGATCAACATCCCCGGATCGCGGCCGATTCCGCCGGTCGTCATGCGCAAGACCGTCGAGGGCGCCCCGGGCGGCGAGAGCGCCGGTGACGAGCCGGCCGCCGACGCGCAGCCCGAGCCCGCCACGCCGGCCGTGCCCGAACCGGCCGCGGAGCCCGCCCCGCAGGCCGAGGAGAAGACCAGCGACTGGTTCGCTCCCCGCAAGGGCGGCGCCCCCAAGGGCGGTTCGGGCGGCGGCGGCACCAACGGCGCCGGAATGCCGGGCGGTTCCGCCTCC
>NZ_WWKH01000687.1:0-739 GCF_009865595.1 Streptomyces sp. SID1328
GTCCAGCGGCGCGAGTTCCGCCGCCGCAACGCCCCGCAGCCCCAGCGCCTCGGCCGTGTCCCGGCACCGCGCACCGGGGGACAGCACCACCCGCGCGGCCTCCGGCAAGGCCCCGGCCGCCGCCCGCGCCCGATCGGCTCCCGCCTCGTCGACGGACGAGGACCCGTCGTAGAACCGGGCCTCCCGCAGCGCGGGTCCGATGGCGGGCGAGACGAGTACCAGCCGACTGGTCACCCGGGAAACCTCCTGGCGATGAGAACGCGTACCGGCCCCCGCAGCGGGACCGCACGAACCGGCTGTGCGGTCAACACGGTTCACCCCGCACGGTACGGGTCTTTGCCACCAGGTTCTCCGGCGGGGCCGGCGTCTCCGGGCGGGCGCCGCTCAGCCACGGGCGCCGGGTGCAGTTGGGCCAGCGCGGCCGTGACCAGGGCGGCCGTGCCGGTGTCCAGGGTGAGGCGGACGCTGGGGAGGTAGCGGGGGGAGTGGTTGTGGGGCAGGCCGCGGAACTTCTCGGCGGGCCCGGTGCCGGGGGCCGCCGCCCACTGGGTGGGGCCGACCGAGCCGAGCATCCAGTAGGCACCCCGGATGCCGGGCCGCCCGTGCAGATGGCCGCCCGCGCCGGTGAGCAGTGGGAAGTCCTCCGTCGCCGACGACGCGGGCCAGCCGGTGACGCGGGCGGCGCCGAAGGCCGCCTGGTGGGCGGCGCGCACGGCCGCCGTGACACCGGGGTCGGGCC
>NZ_WWKH01000688.1:0-6179 GCF_009865595.1 Streptomyces sp. SID1328
GTGGCGGAGAAGCGTGGGGCGGGGGCGGGCTGGACCAGCCCGTCGTGCTCGGTGAAGGTGGCGCGGGCGGCCAGGTGGGGATGGTGCGGAGCCTCGCGCAGGCTGAGGACGGGGGCCACGCAGGCGTCGGTGCCCTCGAAGCGGGAGGTCCACTCGGCGCGCGTACCGGACTTGAAGCGGGCGGCCACCCGCTCGCGCAGCTCGGGCCAGCGGGCCGGGTCGTGGTGGGCGCCGGCCAGGCCGTCGAGGTCGAGGAGGCGGAGGAACTCGGCGTAGAACCGGGGTTCCAGGGCGCCGACCGCCATGTACCGCCCGTCGGCGGTCTCGTAGGTGCCGTAGTAGGGGCAGCCGCCGTCCAGCAGGTTGGCGGCGCGGCGGTCCTGCCAGGCGCCGGCGGCGAGCATGCCGTGGATCATGGCGGAGAGGTGGGCGGTGCCGTCCACGATGGCGGCGTCCACCACCTGGCCGGTGCCGGTGGCGCGGGCGTGGTGCAGGGCCGCGAGGACGCCGACGACGAGGTAGAGGGAGCCGCCCGCGTAGTCCCCGAGCAGGTTGGCGGGCAGGGCCGGGGGTTCGCCGGGGCGGCCGATCAGGCCGAGGGTGCCGGTGACGGCGATGTAGGAGGCGTCGTGCCCGGCACGGTCGGCGAGCGGGCCGTCCTGGCCCCAGCCGGTCATCCGGCCGTAGACCAGGCTGGGGTTGCGGGCGTGGCAGTCGGCCGGGCCGACGCCGAGGCGCTCGGCGACGCCGGGGCGGTAGCCCTCGATCAGGACGTCGGCGCGCTCGGCGAGGTCGAGCACGCGCGCTGCGCCGTCCGGGGCCTTGAGGTCGACGACGACGGAGCGCTTGTTGCGGTTGGTGACATCGCGCGCGGGGTCGATGCCGAGGCCGGGGCCGTCGGGCCGGTCCACCCGGACCACGTCGGCGCCGAGGTCGGCCAGGAGCATCGCGGCGAAGGGGCCGGGGCCGATACCGGCCAGCTCGACCACCCGCACCCCGCTGAGCGGGCCCTGTCCCGGCGTCGTTGCCGTCGTCATGCCGTCATGCCCCCAAGCGCGTATGACACAAACGATGTAACACCGGTGATGCTAGGAACACCGTGCACCCGGCACAAGACCCGAACGAGCGGGCGCTTAGCGAAGTGCCCCGGTGCGCCCCGATTCCCCGGGCCCACCGCACGGGGCCCCTGCCGGGCCCCGCAGCGTTCACGCTAGCCTCGGCCCCCGACAGTCGCGCGGGCTGCACGGCAAGGAGTGTCATGAGCAGGCTGAAAACGACGGACCGTCCCTACGACATCGTGCTCTTCGGCGCCACCGGCTTCGTCGGCACGCTGACGGCGGAATATCTCGCCGCCCACGCTCCCAGGGACCTGCGCTGGGCCGTCGCGGGCCGGGACGCGGGCAGGCTGGAGGCGCTGCGGGAGCGGCTGCCCGGCGGCTCGGCCATCGGAGTGATCCACGCCGACGTGAGCGAGCCCGCCACCCTGCGGGCGCTCGCGGAGCAGGCCCGCGTGGTGGCCTCGACCGTCGGCCCGTACATCACCTACGGCGAGGAACTGGTCGCCGCCTGCGCCGACAGCGGCACGGACTACCTCGACCTCACCGGCGAGCCCGAGTTCGTGGACCTGATGTTCATCCGCCACGACGCCCGCGCCCGCGAGACCGGCGCCCGGCTGGTGCACGCCTGCGGTTTCGACTCCGTACCGCACGACCTGGGCGCCTATTTCACGGTGCGGCGGCTTCCCGAGGGGGTGCCGCTGCGGGTGGACGGGTTCGTCACGGCGAACGCCACCTTCTCCGGGGGCACGCTCGCCTCGGCCCTGAACCAGTTCGCGCGCGCCGGAAGCATGTGGGCGGCGGCCCGCGACCGGGCCCGGCACGAGCCGCGCCTGATGGACCGCCGGGTCTCGGCCCCCACGGGCGCGCCCCGGTTCGCCGGGGAGGTCAGCGCCTGGGCGCTGCCGCTGCCCACCATCGACCCGCAGATCGTGCGCCGCTCCGCCAAGTCCCTGGAGCGTTACGGCCCCGACTTCCGCTACCGCCACTACGCGGCGGTCGAGCACCTCCCGGTCGCGGCGGCGGGGCTCGCGGGCGTGGGTGTCCTCGCGGTGGCGGCCCAGCTCGCCCCGGTCCGCTCCTGGCTCTCCGGCCGGCTCCAGCCGGGCGAGGGCCCCGACGCGGAGAAGCGCGCCCGGAGCTGGTTCCGTGTCCGCTTCGTCGGCGAGGGCGGCGGGCGGCGGGTGTTCACCGAGGTCACGGGCGGCGATCCGGGCTACGGGGAGACGGCGAAGATGTTCGCGGAGGCGGCGCTGTGCCTGGCGACGGACGAGCTCCCCGACCGCTCCGGCCAGCTCACCCCGGCGACCGCGATGGGCGACGCGCTGCTGGAACGGCTGCGGGCGGCGGGAATCGGATTCCGGGTGGTGGCCGAGCGGAGCGTCTGAGCGGAAAAAACGGTTCGGCGGCGGTGCGGAGCCTGGCACAGTGGCGCCCCATGACGGACTCCGCACTCGTGGCAGCCTCGGACATCCCGCTCATGCAGGGACTGGCGCAGCGCGTCACCGCCCTCCGCCCCGACCTGATCAGCGCGGGCGCCTCGTACGGCGAGCTGGCCTGGATCTACGGCAAGGACCATGCCGCCCAGGGCGCCGGCTGGCGGCGCCACCTGTGGTTCGCCGGTGACGAGTTGGTGGCGTGGGGCTGGGCCTTCCTCCCCCGCCGGGTCCGGCGTGACGACGGATCGGTCACCGAGGTCACCGGCGCCTCGCTGAGCCACCAGGTCCATCCGGACCACGCCGAGCTGGTCGACGAGGTGATCGACTGGTACGACGCGGTGGCGGCCGGTCTTAAGCGCACCGCGCTGCCGACCACCGCCGACGAGTACGCCCTGACCCGCTGGGCGGCGCACGGCTACGAGCCGGACGCACAGGCCCTCGGCGACACCGGCGACTGGACCCAGCTCAACGGGCGGGACCTCACCGACGTGGAGCACCCGGTCCTGCCACCCGGCTTCCGCTTCCGAAACGCCGAGGAGGCGGGCCCCCGGGCCGCGGTCCGGGCCCACGTGGACGCCTGGTCCCCCTCGACCTACACGGCCCGGAGCTACGAGGGCGTCCGGCGGACAGCGGCCTACCGCGCCGACCTGCATGTCCTGGTGGAGGCCCCGGACGGCACCATGGCCGCCTCCACGATCATGTGGCTCGACCCCATCAACAAGACCGTCGAGTTCGAACCGGTGGGCACCCACCCCGCCTACCGCCGCCTCGGCCTGGCCCGGGCCATGATGCTCCACGGCATGCGTCTGGCCCGAGCGGCCGGAGCCACCCACGCGACGGTCGTCTGCCTCGGCGCGCCGGGCCACCCCAGGGCACGCGGGCTGTACTACGGACTCGGTTTCCGCGAGCTTTCCCGCGATGCGCCGCTGATCAGGCCGGCGGACTGAGAGTCCGTGCTCTCCCGCAGCGCCCGCCTGCACAGCGCGTCCGCCCGGCGGGTCGTCTCCGGGAGGCGGTACTGCGGGGTCAGGGCGAGGGTGTGGGCGAGGGCGTTCTCCAGTGACACCCGGTGCCCCACGGAGACGTACACCGGCTTGACCGCGCTGCGGGTGCGCAGGGCGGCGCCCACCTCCTCGGCCTCCTCCGCGAGCAGCGGGGCGGTGCTCCCCCGCGTCGGGGCGAGGGCCGGGTGGGTGAAGGTGAAAGGGTTCTTGGCGACGCCGATGGTGGGCAGGCCGGTCAGGACGCCGAGGTGACTGGCGAGACCGAAGCGCCGGGGGTGGGCGAGGCCGTAACCGTCGCAGACGACGAGGCCGGGCGGGCAGGGCAGCGCGTCCAGGGCCGCCCGTACGGCCGGCAGCTCACGGAAGGCGAGCAGGCCGGGGACGTAGGGGAAGGCGACCCGGCCGACGGCGGTCGCCTCGGCGACGACGGTGAGGGTGGCCGCGTCCAGGACCACGGCCGCCGCGGCGACCAGGTCGCGGGCGTCGTCGTAGGCCACGTCCACACCGGTGACATGACCGGTGCCGGGCGGCGGGCCGGGCTCGTCGCGGACGACACGGCCGCGCAACGCGTCCTGGACGGCACGGGCCTCCTCCTCGGTGGCGGGCCAGTCGGCGGGAACCTGTACGGTGATCATGGTGACCCCGACGATACGGGGCGCCGGGGTAGGCTCGCGATCATGTTCGTACTGGAGCTGACGTACACCGCCCCGCTCGACGCCGTCGACGCCGTCCTGACCGCTCATGTGGCCTGGCTGGACGAGCAGTACGACAAGGGGCTGTTCCTCGCCTCCGGCCGCAAGAACCCCCGCGACGGCGGGGTGATCCTGGCCGTCGCGGACAGCCGGGCGCGGATCGAGGCGGTCGTCGCCGAGGACCCGTTCGTCACGGCCGGGGTGTGCGAGTACCGCGTGACCGAGTTCACCGCCACGAAGACGGCGCCCGAGCTGACGCGGTACCGGCAGAGCGCCGGCTGAGCCGGCCTCGGCTCACTTCTTCTTGTCCAGCGCGCGCTGGAGCTGCTCCTTGTTCATGTCGGAGCGGCCGTGGATGCCGCGCTGCCTGGCCTCGTTGTAGAGCTGGTCGTACGTCGGGCCCTGCGAGCCCTTGCCGGAGCGCCGGCCGCCGCGCTCCCCGGAGAAGGGGCTGGTCGGATCGACGCCGCCGGTCGCCGTCAGGCGGCGCAGCGCATCGGCGTGGGCCAGGCCGGCGGAGCAGGAAGTGGATCGCATACGCAAAGTACGGACGTTCATCGGCCTGTCCAGGGGCGAGGGCCCCTTGGCCCTCCGTGTAAATCCTGGATCGATGCCGGGAGCAGAACGCAGCATCGGCGCCGACAACGGGTTCAACTCCGTCCGATCTTCGCGCCTCTCCGTGGTTGCACGTAAGCGGAACGCCATTAATGTGACGCGAAGTCCTCTTGAGTCGGCCCGGAGCCCGCAAAAGACTGCTGCGACAGCAAGGCCGTGTTCCGGACCCGGAGCCTGCGGCACAGCAGTCACGATCGCAATGCGAGGAGAACATCGATGCCCGACGCCGACCGCCGAGAGGACGCGCACTCGATCATGCTGATCGATGGAACCGCCACCCGAAGCCGGAAGGCGGTCCCCGTCGACCTGGTGCCAGTGCAGGAACTGCACCGCCGCTGCTCGCTGGGCAGTCGAGCCCTGCGGTACCACGCGGGCAAGACGGGGATCTCCCCCGCCGAATGGCGTCAGTTGTCCGATCCGGAGCGCGGCACCACGCTGGTGACCACTCCAGCCGAGCGCACGGAGTACATCATCGCCATGACGAACGTCATGCGCACCGATCAGCAAGGGGTGGGGGAACTGGCAATCCTGGTCGAGGACGCATGGCAGGCCAGGGGGCTTGGCACCGCGCTGGCCGAACATGCGGCTGTCGTTGCCCGCCGCGAGGGGCACCACGCACTGGCCGCCACGGTGGCGGCGAGCAACAAGTCGATGCTCCACCTTCTCGAGAAGCTGGACGCGACCCCGGTCGAAACCACCGGTCCCGTGCTCGACCTCCGCATCCTGCTCTAGACCTTCATCGGACCGGGCATGGCAGGCTGTCTACCCGCGCCCGCTCGACCGCGACACAGCTGATCCTGCGGCCGATCGGGTGGGTTGTCGGCAGCATGCGCTCTGGCTCAGCCCGGCGGAACTGGAGGAACCGATCGGCGAACTGCGCGCGGCCATCGCTCCGAAACTTGCCCACCAGCCGAGCCCCGAACGAGCGCAATACCTGCTCAGCCCCATCCACTTCCCGTTGGAAGCGCCTCAGGCGGAACCCGAGCCGCCCACGCCCCATGCACAACGCTCTGAACCGGAAGGCCGACGACAAAGACTCCGATGACGACCTGCCCGTGCTCGCCGTGGGTGCCCGCTTCGGCGAGTGCGACCCGGTGACTCCGGGAACCAGGGGCGCCGGAGACTGGGCGGTGACCGTGACAGTAACCGTTACCTTCGTCCCGGCCGGGGCCTGGGCCACCTTCGGCGGGACGGCCAGCTACGAGGTTCCCGGCGACCAGGGCACGCCCGAGGGCGGGGAGCTGCTGTACGCGGAACTCGATCCGGACGGGTGACGAACGCCGGGTGGCTCAGTACGCGGAGTTGACGTTGTCGATGGAGCCGTAGCGGTGGGCGGCGTAGTTGGCGGCGGCGGTGATGTTGGCGACCGGGTCG
>NZ_WWKH01000689.1:0-735 GCF_009865595.1 Streptomyces sp. SID1328
CAGGACGACTCGCCGCAGATGAAGATGATCGCCGCGCTGCGCAACCAGTTCGGCGGCCACGCCGTCGAGAAGAAGGGCTGACCCGCCGTGGGGGACCTCCTGCTGGTCCGCCACGGCGAGACGGAGTGGAGCAGGTCGGGCCAGCACACGAGCTGGACCGATCTGGCCCTCACCGAGCACGGTGAGGAGCAGGCGCGTTCGCTGACCCCGCTCCTCGCCGGCCGGGGCTTCGCACTCACCCTGACCAGCCCGCTCGGCCGTGCCCGGCGCACCGCCGAGCTGGCGGGCGTGACCGGCGCCGAGCCCGAGCCGGACCTGCGTGAGTGGGACTACGGCGGCTACGAGGGCATCACCACCGTCGACATCCACCGCACCCGGCCCGACTGGGACCTGTGGACCGACGGGGCGGTGCCCGGCCCCGAGGGGCACCCCGGCGAGTCGCCCGAGCAGATCGGGGCGCGCGTCGACCGGGTGCTGGCCCGCGTGGAGAAGGCGCTGGACGCGGACAACGGTGACGTCCTGCTCGTCGCGCACGGACATGTGCTGCGGGTGCTGACGGCCCGCAGGCTGGGCCTGCCGCCCAGCGAGGGACGACTGTTCCAGCTGGCCACGGGCACCGTGAGCCGGCTCTCCACCGAGCACGGCCGCCCCGTGATCGCGGAGTGGAACCGGCTGCCCTGAGGCGCGAGACGGCCCGGAGCGACCTGCTGGTCGCTCCGGGCCGTTCGCACGTCC
>NZ_WWKH01000690.1:0-615 GCF_009865595.1 Streptomyces sp. SID1328
CGGCGCCCCGCGCGGCTACCCCGGCGCGCAGCCCCAGCCGCCGCGCCCGGCGCCCTCGGGCTACGAGGCGATGCGCCCGGCCGCTCCCCGGCCGCCGCAGCAGCCGTACCAGGATCCGTACAACAACCAGCAGTACCGCGGCTACTGAGCCCGTTCGGCTCTTCGTAGCAGCCGTCCGGCTCCGGGAACGCGACTCCGCGATCGATCGACGTCCACCGTGACCAGCGGTGGTGCCGGTTCGACAACGGGGGGAAGGTCGTCACCCCGCCCGAGCCGTCCCGTCCCCCGTGTGCCGTCGCCGAGCTGTCGCCCGGCGGCGGCATTCGTCTGTCCACCTCCGCTCGTCCTCCCCTGACGCGCCCGTACCCCGTCACACGGGGAACATGCCGATCACTTTTCCCCACCGCGCCGAAGGGTGCGCGTCCACCTCCGGCACCACGTCCCCACCGGCCGGCTGTCCGGACAGGGGAACCGGGAACTCCCGCCGCACCAGGGCCGTTGGGCGAACATGAGAAGTCCGTGAGAGAAACCGCCGGGACGTGATGTCCTTCTCCTGGGCCCTCTTCACCGGGCCGGGGGGTGAGCGGGGCCGGCGCGGGGCAGGACAGGGGGCGT
>NZ_WWKH01000691.1:0-1114 GCF_009865595.1 Streptomyces sp. SID1328
GTGCCGCCCTCGCGGGCCGCCGGGGCGTCGTCCGCGCTGGAGCGGGCCTCTCCCCCGGCGCCGGGCGCGCTGGTGCTGCGCGCACTGGTCGACGCCGGGCTGCTGGAGGAGGACCCCTCGGGCCGCTACCGGGTCCACGACCTGCTGCGGCTCTTCGTCCAGGCGGCCGGCACCAGCCTCCCGGCCACCGCACCGCACGACCCGGCGGAGAAGCCCCCACCCCCCGCCGACTGACCGCTCCCCCGCTCTTCACGGAGGTTGTCCAGCATGGCGCCTGCTCCCTCGTCCCACGAGGAGATCGCCCGTTCGCGGCCCCGCATCCGCCGCGACGTCCTGTTCACCCGCACGCCGGACGGCGTGCTGTTCCACAACGCGCACGGCGGCTTCAACGTCGTCACCCAGTCCGCGTACCGCTTCGCCGCGCTGATCGTGCCCCATCTCGACGGGGAGCGCCGGGTCGAGGAACTCTGCGCCGGCCTGGGGGACAAGCAGCGCGACATGGTGGTCCAACTCGTGCGCGCACTCTACGCGCGTGGTTTCGCCCGGGACGCCGGGCCAAGACCCACCGGCGGCACGTTGTCACCGCAGGTGACGGAACGTTTCGCCCATCAGCTCGACTATCTGGATCACTACGCCGACGACGCCCACGGGAGGTTTGCCCGCTACCGGGACACGCGTGTCGCGGTGCTCGGGGACGACGAGACGGCGAGGTGGGCCGCGCTGGGTCTGCTGCGCAACGGCTGTGCCACGGTGGCCGTCACGGTCGAGGACGCGGCGGAGGGCGCCCTCGACCACGAGTCCCGCGGCACAGCCGACCTGGACGCGGAGGTCGCGGGGCTCACCGGGGCGGGCTGCGCGCCCACGCTGACCCGGCTGGCCGGGGGCACGCTGGGCTGGGCCGACCTGGACGGCTGGGACACCGTGCTGGTGACCGGGGCGAGTGCGCCCGCTCAACTGCTGCGGCTGCTCACCGAGGGCGTGCCGGACGGACGGCGGCTGCTCGGCGCGTGGACGTTCGGGCAGCGGGCGGTGGTCGGGCCGGTGATGACGGCCGGGACGCCGGGCTGCTGGTCCTGCGCCGCGCTGCGGCTGGGCGCCGGCTCGGACGCGGCCG
>NZ_WWKH01000692.1:0-465 GCF_009865595.1 Streptomyces sp. SID1328
CGCCATCGCGGCCGAGGCCGCCTCCGCGCGCACCACCCGCTCGACCGCAGCCGTGCCCCGGACCAGCGCCGCCTCCGACAGGGCCCGGACGGTGACCCGCAGCTCGGCGCGGGTGGCTATGACGTTCCCGGTGCGCCCGGTGTCCCCGGCGCGCAACGAGGACGCGGTGACCAGCAGCCGCTCGGCCGGGTCCGTCTCGCGGGCGGCGACGACCGGGAGCCGGGTCACCGCCCCGGCCGCCGCCAGCAGCGGATCGGCCGTCAGATGCGGGGTTGCCGCGTGCCCTCCGTCCCCCTCGAAGACCACCTCCAGCGTCACGCTGCCCGCCATCAGCGGCCCGTCGGCGTGCGCCACCATCCCGGCCGGGAACGCGGCGGTGTGCTGGGCGAGGACCACGTCCGGCGCGGTGATCCGGTCGTACAGACCGTCCTCCAGCATGGCGCGGGCACCGCTCAGCGTCTCCTC
>NZ_WWKH01000693.1:0-462 GCF_009865595.1 Streptomyces sp. SID1328
ACCGCCCGCCGTCAGCGCCTCCGCCGCGAGCAGCAGGCGGCGCGCGCCGCCCAGCTCGAAGGGCTCGGCGGCCAGTCCCATACGGCGCTTCTGCCGCCGGAAGGACCCCAGTTCCAGCGCCGCGCCCAGCACGGCCACGCGCCGCGCCGGGCCCGCCTCGGCCCACGGGACGGTGAGCAGCGCCAGTCCGGCCGCCGCCGAGGCGCCCGAACCGGCGAACACGAACGGCAGCTCGCGGTACCCCTCGTGCCAGGAGGGCACCGCCGTGTCCGCGATCAGCACCGCCGTGTAGGTGGCGACGGCCGGCGCCAGAACGGCGGCCCCCGCCGTCGCGGCGACCCCGACGGGCCGGAACCGGCGGACGGCGTCGGTGGCCGCCGCCACCATCGTCAGCGGCGCGTACCCGGACAGCAGCCAGGAGCCCACGCTCATCGGTGAGGTCGGCTTGAAGACCCGGAGCAT
>NZ_WWKH01000694.1:0-374 GCF_009865595.1 Streptomyces sp. SID1328
CCCTCGGACGGCGAGGCGACGACGGCGAGCGCGCGGCCGTGTCCGTCGGTCCCCGCCGTGGCGCGGGCGTCGGGAGCGGCCAGAACGTGGGCGATGTCACGTGCGCGCGCCCGCTCGGCGGCGAGCCGTCCCTCGGTGCGGTGCGCCTGGACGGCGAAGAGCGAGGCGACGACCAGGGCGGCGGCGGCCGTCACGGTGGCGAACGGCACGAACAACGGGCGCGGCCCGGCCCGCCGGGCGCGGGCGGGCGGCGGCTGGACTCCCCATACGTGCGGCGGCAGTTGGGCGGTGCGCGGCCGGCCGGCCGGGGCCGGTTCCTGCGGGGTGGTGCGTACGGCGGCCAGGACGCGTTCGCGCAGGGCGGCCGGGGCGGG
>NZ_WWKH01000071.1:0-1053 GCF_009865595.1 Streptomyces sp. SID1328
AAACGGAATCGAACCGTTGACCTTCTCCTTACCATGGAGACGCTCTGCCGACTGAGCTATTGGGGCGAGCGAGGAAGACATTACACGGTCCGCCGCCGATCGCCCAAATCCGTATCCGGGTGCCCATCGCGGGCCGTCCCCCCGGCCTCTGAGGCCGCTCCGGCACCCCGGGAAGCCCCGTGCCACGCCGGTACGACTATTGCCCTCCTGCGCGGTCGGCGCGGCCGCCGACCCTACGCTCGGACACGCTGCGTGATCTTGCTCCGTGTCCCCCGGCCCCTGGAGTCCGAGCGCCCGATGCCCGACAGTCGGCAACCCCCTCCTCCCGCCCCCGACCAGGGCGCCCTCGTGCTGTGCGGGGCGCGGCTCACCGACGGGCGGACGGTGGACGTACGGCTGGGCGGCGGCCGTATCGAGGCGGTCGGGACGGCGGGCACCCTGGCCCGCGGCCCCGCCCGCGCCGGTGCGCCCCGGGTCGACCTGCGCGGCTACCTGCTGCTCCCGGCCCCCGCTGAGCCGCACGCCCACGGGGACACCTGCCTCACCGCCGAACCCCCCGGCCCGCCCTCGGCCACGCCCGAGGCGGTGCAACGCAGAGTGACCGAGGCGACCCTGCTCCAGCTCGGCCACGGCGCCACGGCGGTACGGGCCCAGGTGCGCATCGGCGACGCGCAGGGGCTCGGCGCGCTGGAGGCGGTGCTCCAGGCCCGCCGTTCGCTGCGCGGGCTCGCGGAGCTGACCACGGTGGCGATGCCCAGGCTGCTGACCGGGGTCGCCGGTGCGGACGGGCTGGCGATGCTGCGGGACGCGGTGAAGATGGGCGCCGACGTGGTGGGCGGCTGCCCCGACCTGGACCCCGATCCCATGGGCTATGCGGAGGCGGTGCTGGAGGTCGCCGCCGAGCAGGGCTGCCCGGTCGATCTGCACACCGACGCGGCGGACTCGGCCCGGCTGTCCCGGCTCGCGGCGATGGCGGGGGGCCTGCGCCCCGGCGTGACCCTCGGCCCGTGCGCGGCCCTCGCCCGGCTGCCCGCCGAGACCGCGCACCGCGTC
>NZ_WWKH01000695.1:0-918 GCF_009865595.1 Streptomyces sp. SID1328
CCTCGGTGTCGACGAAGATGATCCGGGCGTCCTGGTACTGCTTGTCGTCGTCGGCCCACATGTAGTAGTCGCCGTACGGGCCTTCGGGGTTGACGCGGGACTCCTGGAACCACGGGTGCTGGTCACTGGTGTGGTTCATGACGAAGTCGATGATGACCCGCATGCCCCGCTGATGGGCCGCGTCCACGAACTCCACGAAGTCGGCCAGGTCGCCGAACTCGGGAAGGACGGAGGTGTAGTCCGCGACGTCGTAACCACCGTCCCGCAAGGGGGACTTGAAGAACGGCGGGAGCCAGAGGCAGTCCACGCCGAGCCACTGGAGATAGTCGAGCTTGGCCGTCAGACCCTTCAGGTCGCCGACACCGTCGCCGTCGCTGTCGTGGAAGGAGCGGACCAGCACTTCATAGAAGACGGCACGCTTGAACCACTCGGGGTCCCGGTCCTTGGCCGGAGTGTCCTCGAAAGTGTCCGGCACGGGTTCGTTCACGGTCATGACGCTGAAGGCCCTCCGATCTGTGACGTCGCCGGCTCGGCACGCAGGACGTGCGCGGGGGCGCGGCCGGGACCGAGGCGGACATAGTTGTCGCGGCCCCAGTGGTAGGTCTCGCCCGTCAGTTCGTCGTGCACGGACAGGGCGTCGCTCCAGTCCAGGCCGAGTCGCGGCAGGTCCAACGAGACCGTGGCCTCCTGGGTGTGGTGCGGGTGGAGACTGACGACCACGAGGACCGTGTCGTCGCCGGTGCGCTTGCTGAACGCGAGCACCGAGTCGTTGTCGGTCCGGTGGAAGCTGAGATTGCGCAGATGGTGCAGTGCGGGGTGCCTGCGGCGGATCTCGTTGAGCCGGGTGATGAGGGGCGCGATGGTCCGTCCCTCGCGGGCGGCCGCCTCCCAGTCCCTCGGCTTGAGCTGGTACTTCTC
>NZ_WWKH01000696.1:0-1448 GCF_009865595.1 Streptomyces sp. SID1328
GGGTACACCCAGAAGCGCAGCTTCGAGGACGGGGTGGTCCGGCTGGAGTTCGGGCTCGAACCCACCGACCGCTCGATGGCCGTGCAGCTCGCGCGGGAGCAGCGCGCCGAAGCCCACTCGGTGCGGCGGCTGCTGGCCCCCGGCTCCGTGGCCGTCATCGGTGTCGGCCGCGCGCCCGGCGGGGTCGGACGCAGCGTGCTCGGCAACATCCGGGACGCGGGGTACGCGGGCCCGCTGTACGCGGTCAACAACGCCTTCCCGGACGGCTGTGACGAGGTCGACGGGGTGCCCGCCCACCGCTCGGTCCGGGAGATCGAGGGCCCGGTGGACGTGGCCGTGGTCGCCGTACCGGCCGACGTGGTGCCCGAGGTGGTCGCCGAGTGCGGTGAACACGGGGTGCAGGGGCTCGTCGTGCTGTCCGCCGGGTATGCCGAGAGCGGGCCCGAGGGGCGGGAGCGGCAGCGGGCGCTGGTCCGGCAGGCGCGGGCCTACGGCATGCGGATCATCGGCCCCAACGCCTTCGGCGTCATCAACACCGCCGAGGAGGTACGGCTCAACGCCTCCCTCGCGCCCGAGATGCCCCGGCCGGGCCGGATCGGGATGTTCGCCCAGTCCGGCGCCATCGGCATAGCCCTCCTCTCCCGGCTGCACCGGCGCGGGGGAGGGGTCACCGGGGTCACGGGCGTCTCCACCTTCGTCTCCTCGGGCAACCGCGCCGACGTCTCCGGCAACGACCTCCTCCAGTACTGGTTCGACGACCCCGACACCGATGTCGTCCTCATGTACCTGGAGTCCATCGGCAACCCCCGCAAGTTCACCCGGCTCGCCCGGCGTACCGCCGCCGCCAAGCCGCTCGTCGTGGTGCAGGGCGCGGGCTCCGCCCCGCAGGGGCACGCCGTACGGGCCACCCGGCTCCCGCACGCCACCGTGTCCGCGCTGCTGCGGCAGGCCGGGGTGATCCGGGTCGACACCATCACCGAACTGGTCGACGCGGGGCTGCTGCTGGCCCGCCAGCCGCTGCCCGGCGGGCCGCGCGTCACCATCCTCGGCAACTCCGAGTCCCTCGGCATCCTCACCTACGACCGCTGTCTCGCGGAGGGGCTGCGGCCGTCCCGCCCCCTGGACCTGACCACCGGCGCCACCGCCGCCGACTTCCACCGGGCGCTGGCCCACGCCCTCGCGGACGACACCTGCGACGCCGTCGTGGTCACCGCCATCCCCGCCATCGGGGAGGGCTCGCCGGACGACGCCGAGCTGGCGGAGGCGCTGCGCTCGGCGGCCGCCGCGGTGCCGGGCAAGCCGGTGCTGGTCGTGCACGTCGAGCTGGGCGGGCTGGCCGAGGCGCTGTCCGCCGCCACCAGCACCGCCCCGAAGGCGGGCGCGCCCGTGCTGCCGCCCGTACCGGTGCCGGACGGCGCCGCCGGGGAGGACGGCCCCCGGCTGATCCC
>NZ_WWKH01000697.1:0-223 GCF_009865595.1 Streptomyces sp. SID1328
GCCCCGCGCAGCCCCTCCGCCGAGTGCACGGCGGCGGACACGCCGAGGGTGAGCCGTCCGCCGCCCTCCAGCCCCGCCGACAGCGCCTCGCGCACCGAGCGCAGCAGCACGTCGGCGTGCAGCCCGGCCTCGGAGCCGTCGTGCTCGGCGGAGACGGCGGGCAGCGGCACCAGCGCCACGGCCTCGTCCCCGGAGTGCGCGACCGCGACCCGGTCGGCCGGCT
>NZ_WWKH01000698.1:0-216 GCF_009865595.1 Streptomyces sp. SID1328
CCTTCCCCGCCCGGCAGCGCGGGATGGCCCTCGGCGTCAACCAGATCACCGCGCTCGCCGGGCAGTTCCTCGGCCTGCTGGCCGGCGGTCTGCTCGCCGCGGTCGACTGGCGCGCGGTGTTCTGGCTGAGCGTGCCCATCAGCGTGACCGGGACCGTCTGGTCGTATCTCAGTCTGCGGGAGACCTCGACGGGGCGGCGCGGCCGGATCGACTGGC
>NZ_WWKH01000699.1:0-14316 GCF_009865595.1 Streptomyces sp. SID1328
GCCGCCTCCGCCCGCGCACCCTGCCGGGGCCCGGCGCCGCGTGGACCCGGACGCGCGATCTGCCGGAGGTGCCCGCCGAGCCGTTCCGGGACTGGTGGGAACGCACCCGAGGCGGCAAGGAGGAGACGAAGTGAGCGACCGGGAACGCGTCCTGGGCCGGGTCCGGCGCGCGCTGGCCGACGTACCCGAGGACGACACGCCGTACGACCGCGCGATCCCGCGTTCCTACGCCCGCGAGCACGGCGAACGCACCGCCGAGGAGACGGTGGAGCTGCTGGCGGAGAACCTGGCCGACTACCGGGCCGTGGTGCACCGGTGCGCGGAGGCGGACCTGCCCGCCCTGATCGCCCGGCTGCTGGCGGGGCGGGGGGCTCGGCACGTACTCGTGCCGGACGGGCTCCCGTCGGCCTGGCTCCCGGACGCCGACCTCGTGCCCGTCCCCGACCGCGCGGAAAGCACCCCCTACGAGCTGGACGCCGTGGACAGTGTGGTGACCGGCTGCGCGGTGGCCGTCGCCGAGACCGGCACCCTCGTGCTGGACGGCGGACCCGGTCAGGGGCGCCGTCGGATCACCCTCGTGCCCGACCACCACATCTGCGTGGTCCGCGTCCCCGAGCAGGTCGTGGCGTCCGTCCCGCAGGCCCTCGAACGCCTCTCCCCCACCCGCCCGTTGACCTGGATCTCGGGCCCCTCGGCCACCAGTGACATCGAGCTGAACCGGGTGGAGGGGGTGCACGGGCCGCGCGCGCTGGAGGTCGTGCTCGCCGGGGTCATCCCTTCGGTCGGCGGGACCGGGCGGCCGGAGGGGACCCCGGCTAGCGTGGGGGAATGATCCGGTTCGAGCAGGTCAGCAAGCGCTACCCGGACGGTACGACGGCCGTGGACGACCTCTCCTTCGAGGTGTCCGAGGGCGAACTCGTCACGCTGGTCGGCCCCTCGGGCTGCGGCAAGACGACCACCATGATGATGGTGAACCGGCTGATCGAGCCCACCGCGGGCCGGATCGTCGTGGACGGCGAGGACATCGCGCGGGTCGACCCGGTCCGGCTCCGCCGCCGGATCGGGTACGTCATCCAGCAGGTCGGCCTCTTCCCGCACCGCACGGTGCTGGACAACACCGCCACCGTGCCGTCCCTGCTCGGCTGGAAGCGGGCCAAGGCGCGGGCGCGCGCCGCCGAGCTGCTGGATCTCGTCGGCCTGGACCCCGCGACGTTCGGCGCCCGCTACCCCGAGCAGCTCTCCGGCGGCCAGCGCCAGCGCGTGGGGGTGGCACGGGCGCTCGCCGCGGACCCGCCGGTGCTGCTGATGGACGAGCCGTTCGGCGCGGTCGACCCGGTGGTGCGCGAGCAGTTGCAGGACGAGTTTCTGCGCATGCAGCAGGCGGTGCGCAAGACGGTGCTGCTGGTCACGCACGACATCGAGGAGGCGGTCCGCCTCGGCGACCGGATCGCGGTGTACGGCCAGGGCCGCATCGAGCAGTTCGACACCCCCGGCGCGGTACTGGGCGCCCCCGCGACCCCTTACGTGGCCGGGTTCGTCGGCGCCGACCGGGGCCTGAAGCGGCTGTCGGTGACCGCGATCGAGCCGGACGACCTGGAACAGCCCCCGGTGGCCCGCCCGGACGAGGCCGCCGGGTCGGCGGCCCGGCGGCTGCGCGAGGAGGGCGCGCGCTGGGCGGTCGTCCTGGACGCGGACGGCGACCTGCACGGCTGGGTCGGCCTGGAGGAACTGTCGGCGGGCGGCACGGTGGGCGAGCTGGCCCACCGGATGACGGCCTGGGTCCCGGTGGGCGCCCCGCTGAAGCAGGCGTTCGGCGTGATGCTCCAGTACGACGCCGGGTGGGTCGCGGTACTGGACGGCTCCCGCCTCCTGGGCGTCCTGACCCCGGCCAAGCTGCACGAGGCGCTGCGGCGGTCGGTGGACGCGGACGTGCTGGGGGTGGCGCGGGGTCAGGTGCCGTTCGACTCCGTGTCGGACGCGTAGGTCACTTGATGAGGCCCTTGTCTGCCAGATACGCGCGGGCCACCTCGGCGGGCAGTCGCCGCCAACTGTCGACCTGCTGGTTCATGTCGGCGAGGTCCTTCGTGGTGAGGACGTCGTTGAGCTTGCCGAGCGCCTTGGCGACCCGCTGGCTGCCGGCCCGGGCGCGGTTGACGACGGGGACGATGTAGTCGGCGTTCTGCAGGTGCTTGTCGTCGGCGAGCAGGACCAGGCCGAAGGAGCCGAGGGTGGCGTCCGTGGTGGTGGTCAGCACCATCTGGTCGCGCCCGGACTGCACGGCCTGCTTGGCCGGGGTGGTGCCGACGCCCTTGGGGTCGACGGCGGTGATGTCGATCCCGTACACCTTCCTCAGGCCGGGCGCGCAGTACGGCCGCTTCACGCACTCGTCGCCCGCCGCGAGGCGCACCTTGAGTCCGGAGGCGCCGAGGTCGCTGAGGGTCCTGAGGTGGTGGCGACGGGCGTAGGAGGCACTGACCGCGAAGGCGTTCTGGTCGACGGCCCGGCCCGGCGGGAGGACGGTGAGTCCGCGCGGGGTGGCCAGGGCGCGCAGGTTCTTCATGGTCTCGGCGAGGTCGGGTGAGCCGGCCGGGGGTGCGTCGGCGCCGTGCGCCTTGGCGTTGAGCCAGTCGGCCAAGGTGGCGGCGTACTCGGGGGCGACGTCGATCTGCCCGGACTCCAGGGCGGGTTCGTACAGCTCCCGGTTGGCGACGGTGATCACCGAGGTCTGGTACCCGGCCTGGCCGAGGAGCTGGGCGTAGAGCTGGGCGAGCAGGTCGCTCTCGGTGAAGCCGGCCGAGCCGATGACCAGGTGGTGGCTGTCGCCGGGCGGCGCGGTGACGGCGTCCCGGTTCTCCAGCGAGGGCCCGGAGGAGCAGCCGGCCAGGGCGAGGAGGATGGCGGCGGCGAGCACCGCGCGGGCTCTCACCGGCCGCCCCTCGCCCAGACGGGGCCGAGCCGCTCCACGACCTCGAAGACGCCCTCGACGAGCAGGGCGAACACGGCGACGAGGATGGCGCCCGCGACGACCTGCGGGGTGCTGGCCAGGTTGAACCCGGCGGTGATGATCCGGCCGAGGCCGCCGCCGCCCGCGAGCGCGGCGATGGTGGCGGTGGCGACGAGCTGGACGGCGGCGATCCGCACCCCGTTGAGGATCATCGGCAGCGCGAGCGGCACCTCGACCCGGACCAGCGTCTGCCGCCCGGTCATCCCCATGCCGCGCGCGGCCTGCACCACGCCCCGGTCGACCTCGCGCATGCCGACGTAGGCGTTGGTGAGCAGTGGCGGCACCGCGAACAGCACCAGGGCGACGACGGTGGGCCCCTCCCCCCACTTCCCGACCGGGGTCAGCAGGAGCAGCACCAGCACGGCGAAGGTGGGCACCGCCCGGCCGACGTTGGAGATGTTGACGGCCAGCGCGCCGCCCTTGCCGAGATGTCCGAGGACCAGCGCGACGGGCAGCGCGATCAGGCAACTGACGATCAGGCAGACCACGGTGAGCAGCAGGTGTTGCAGCAGCCGGTGCCAGACGCCGTCGTCGCCGGACCAGTGGGCGGGGTCGGCGAGCCAGTCCCAGGTGGAGCCGAGCACGTTCATGTACGGCCCTTCCTCGCCCACGGGGTGAGCAGCCACTGCACGCCCAGCAGGAGCAGGTCGGCGGCGACGGCGATGAGCACGCACAGCACGGACGCGGTGAGGACCTGCGCCTTGAAGTAGGTGTTCATGCCCGCGTAGATCAGATTGCCGAGGCCGCCGAAGCCGACGATCGCGCCGATGGTGACCAGGGAGACCGCCGAGACGGTGGCGATGCGCAGCCCGGCCATCGCGGCGGGCAGCGCGAGCGGCAGCTCCACGGTGAGCAGCAGCCGTACGGGCCCGAAGCCGAGCCCGCGCGCGGCCTGCCGGGTCTCCTCGGGTACGGCGCGCAGTCCGGCGAGGATGTTCCGCACGAGCAGCGTGAGCGAGTACAGCACCAGCCCGGCGACGACGAGGGTGGCGGACAGCCCGTACACCGGGAGGAGCAGGGAGAACATCGCCAGGGACGGGATGGTGTAGAGCACGGTGGTGACGGCGAGCACCGGCCCCGCGGCCCATCCCCAGCGGCGGGCGAGCACGGCGAGCGGCAGCGCGATCGCGAGCCCGATCAGCACGGACAGCGCGGTCAGCTCCAGGTGCTGCCCGACCGCGTCGAGGAGGATCTGCCGGCGGCTGCTCAGATAGTCGCCGCAGATCCACTCGTTGCGCGCGAGGCAGTCGTCCGGGGCGGCGGTCACCCGTCCATTGCACCGGCCGGGGCAGCGGGTCGGCGCGTTGTGGTCGCCCGTACGGGGGCCTGAACGCCCCTTTTGGTATCACTTCTGGCATCCGAAGCGAGGAGTGTGGCGGACGCGGCCGAGGAACTCGGGCGGGCTCGGGACTCGGCTCGGGGCGCCCGCAGGTGACGAACCGGCCGGGTGGAGGAGTCGTCCCGTCGGTATTCCGCCCCCGACGCGCCGGCAAGGGCCGGCGACCTTGACCCGATGCGGGCTCGGCCCGGCCGGCGCCGGGAGCCACGGCTGAGAGGGGCCGGGAATGGGCGGAGTGAGGGACTCGGTCCCGCCGCCGGGTGAGCGGAGCGCTAGGTTGGCCGTATGAGCAACCTTGACCTCGCGCCGGAGCCGAGCCCATGCGGTGGCCGTGGCTTTGTCGTCGCCGAGCCGGTCCGTGAGCTGCTGAGCCCTCGTACGGTGAAGCTCGGGGAGTCCACCGAGGTCCGCCGACTGCTGCCGAACCTGGGGCGGCGGATGATCGGCGCGTGGGCGTTCGTGGACCACTACGGCCCGGACGACATCGCGGACGAGCCCGGCATGCAGGTGCCCCCGCACCCGCACATCGGCCTGCAGACGGTGAGCTGGCTGCACGAGGGCGAGGTGCTGCACCGGGACTCCACGGGCAGTCTCCAGACGATCCGCCCGCGCGAACTGGGCCTGATGACGGCGGGCCGGGCGATCAGCCACTCCGAGGAGAGCCCGAAGCCCCACGCGCGCTACCTGCACGGAGCCCAGTTGTGGGTGGCCCTCCCGGACGAACACCGCCACACCGACCCGCACTTCGAGTACCACGCGAACCTGCCGACGGTGACGGCCCCCGGCCTGACGGCCACGGTGATCCTGGGCACCCTGGACGGCACGACGTCCCCCGGCACGACGTACACCCCTCTGGTCGGCGCCGACCTGACCCTCACCGAGGGCACCCGCACCCACCTCCCCCTCGACCCCGACTTCGAGTACGGCGTCCTCTCGATGTCCGGCTCCGTCCACGTGGACGGCGTCCCCGTCACGCCGGGCTCCATGCTCTACCTCGGCTGCGGCCGCACGTCCCTCCCCCTCCACGCGGACTCCGACGCCTCGATCATGCTGCTGGGCGGGGAGCCGTTCGCGGAGGAGCTGATCATGTGGTGGAACTTCGTGGGGCGGACGCAGGAGGACATCAGCCGGGCTCGGGAGGAGTGGATGACGGGTTCGCAATTTGGGGAGGTGAAGGGGTACGACGGCAATCCACTGACCGCCCCTCAACTCCCCCCCGTACCACTGAAGCCACGAGGGAGAGTGCGCTGAACTGGAACTTCCTCGTCGGTCCTCATCACCGAGTGCGCCTGCCCGGAAGCCCAGCCACGGTTCGCCAAGTCGCTGAAGCAAACGACCTCAGCTAGCCCGATTCACCCAGTCGTGAAGTGCACGCTTCGCCAACCGTGGCCAGCTTTGGCCGGACTGATGCTGACCCAATGCTGACTTTACTGACGGCTTGTCAGGTTGAGACTGGACATCGCTCACGCTTTAACCCCACCTATCCCGCCTGCCGGCGGCGCCGTCCACGCCGCACGTCACAGAGAGCCATCACGCCCATGAGGCACCCGATCGCCTCACTTGCGTCCCGGCAGTGAGACAGCAGCGTCACAGTTGTGAAGTCTCGACAAACACCAACAGCGAGGGGCGTACACCCGGGACCGAAGCCGACCACGAGCGACCGCGCTTGACCGAGGTCGGTAGCAGCCCTAGCCGGTTGGCCAACTACGTCAAACGTAGCAAGCAAGGGCGACTCCTCCTCGGGCACTCTCCGCGCGCGTCACAGGTAACCAAGGCCCCGCTCCACTAGGGCGTGTCTCTCAACTTCGCAACCAGGCGATGACCGCCGCCAGCACCGCTGCTGAGCGATAGACGATCGCGAGTTTGTCGTAGCGGGTGGCCAGGCCCCGCCACTGCTTGAGCAAGCTAAAAGATCGTTCCACGACGTTCCTGCGCTTGTAGGTCTCGGTGTCCAGAGTGCGGGGTCGTCCGCCGCCGCTGCCCTTTCTCTTGCGGTTGGCCTGCTGATCAGTGCGTTCGGCGATCACCGTGCGGATGCCACGCGCCGCGAGGTCTGCGCGGACTTGCTTGGAGGAATATGCCTTATCTGCGAGCAGAGCGTCGGGCGTGGTGCGCGGCCTGCCGCGGCCGAGTCGCGGGACTCGGACGTCACCCAGCAAGAGGGGGCGGACCTGCGCGTCGTGGACCTGGCCCGGAGTGACTACGACGGCCAGCGGGCGGCCGTCGTCGTCTACGGCGTGATGGATTTTGGTGGTCAGGCCCCCGCGGGATCGACCTATTGCGTGGCCCTCTGGCTCACCCTCGGTCGCAGGAGCTTGGCTCTTGCTGCGGCACCGGTGTCTATCTCAGGGCGGGTCGTGTTCGTGGCGTGCTGGTGGGCCCGGTTGATTGCCGAGTCAACTGAGACCGTCCAGTCGATTCGGTCGATCGAGTCCGTCTGGGCGGTCAGCTGTGCCAGAACCGTGTCCCAAGTGCCGTCAGCCGCCCACCTGCGATGACGCTTCCATACCGTCTGCCAGGGACCGAGCTCTTCGCGGGGTAGATCCCTCCAGGGGATTCCAGTTCGGTACCGGTAGATGATCCCTTCGATGATGCGACGGTGGTCGGCGAAGGGACGCCCTGTCTTCCCCGCCTTGCGGGGAAGACAGGGCGCCAGGCGTGCCCATTGCTCGTCGGTCAGCAGGCGCATGCGCCCGCTCATGGTCACCGCGGCTGGTAGGCGGTTGCCAGCACGGAGACGGTGACCTGATCCGGCAGGAAGCGGCCATCATTCAGGTCTGCGCGGCTCACGTGACGTGCGCTCGGCGTCATCCCTACCAGGTCCAGGGCATCCAGCCTGGACAGGGTCACGGGGTACTCCACCTGTTCGGTGACAGCGGCCTCGAAGAAGGGGTCCAGCGCCCGGTGCAGGCGCTGTTCCTTGGCCGGGTCGATCGTGACCATCCCAGGCAACCAGCCGCGCAGCTCAGCCAGGTGCCGCCCCGTGGGACGGACCACGATCAACCGGCCGGTCGGACGCAGCACCCGGTGGAACTCGGCCGGGTTGCGCGGGGCGAACACGTTCAGTAGGGCATCGGCCGCCCCGTCGACCAGTGGGAGGGGGCGGAAGACATCCCAGGCCACCGCGGCGCCTCGCTCGTGGGCCCGGGCTGCCGAGCGCAGTGCGGGTACTGATGCGTCCAGGCCCAGACCGCGGGCGAGAGGCAGCTGGTCGAGTACGCCTGCCAGGTAATAGCCCGTCCCGCACCCTACATCCATAACCGTGGCCTGCTCACACACGGCGTCGGCCGCCAAGCGGGCTCCGACTTCGCGGATGGGCGCGTAGGTGCCAGCGGACAGGAATCGGTCCCGGGCCTGGACCATGGCCGCGTCGTCGCCGCTGGTGGCGCGGGTGCCCGTCAGCAGGCCGGCGTAGCCGTGACGGGCGATGTCGAAGGTGTGGCCCACCGGGCAGCGCAGTGCGCCGCGGTCTGGGTGCAGGGGGCGCGTGCGGCAGGTTGGGCAACGCAGCAGGTCGAGGGACAGCTCGAGGGCAGGGGGAAGCGACACGGGCACGAGGCACTCCTGGCAAAGGTGAAGGGAAGAGTCCGTGCCTGCACGCGCGCTCAAAGTGTCACTGCCTCAGGAAGGAGCGGGGCAGCGTTGGGAACGTAGTTCACGTAGCAGGCACGCCAAGGAGGGCGACGCGGTCCGGCATCGCCCTCAGCGCCTTCCGATCACAGGAAGCAGCAGTGCGGGGTGCTCATGAATGCCACGTCATGAGTCTACGAGGATCGGCGAAGCCCTTCATGCCCCACCGAAGTTGGGAGACACGATCTAGTTGCCGCCGGGACGGCGGCGGGGACGGCGCGGGGGCGCCTGGACAGGCCCCTGCCACGTCAGCTCGATGGCGACCTCCGGTGGCAGGTGGCCGAGCTGTGCATCCTCGCCCCGCCCTTCAGCGAGGTAGACGACGGTCCGACCGGTCTCGTCCACCGACTGCAGGACCCGCTCCAAGCGGTGGGCCATCGGGAAGAACGGGTTCATGGCCTGGCGGACCGGAGCATTCCGGTCGCAGCCGGACAGCAGATCGATGAGATCGCCGACGGTCATCTCCGGGGACGTCACGAACAGCCTCCTGGGTGCGGGGAAACGGGTGCGGTGGAGCGGGCGGCCGTTCGGACGGCCAGCTGGCTCACAGGGCGGGCATCACCTGTCGGTGTCCGCGCTGTCACAGGCGGCGTGAGGTCTCCAGCACGCGCGCGACGGCGGCGGCGGCGACGATGTCGGCCGGCGTCTCGGTGTCGAACGACAGGTGATAGCCGCGGACCCCGGCGGTGCCGGTGACGCCGATCTTCCATCCCTCACCGTCCGTGCCGGGGCGCCCGAGCGGGAACCAGCCAAGGTAGAACCTGCCGTCCTTGCCGCTGACATGCACGTCCGCGCGGGCATCGACGATCAGACGGAAGTCCTCGGCGGAGAACTGGTCCATGACGAGGGTCGGCTGACCCGGGCCAAGCTTCCACTCCCGCAACCGCAGGGCTTCGACGGTGGTGGGGAAACCAGGGTCCACAGGGGCTACGGTCACGGGCAATCACCTCTCTGACCTGGGGTTTCTTGCAAGATCGTCTACGTTGACATGCCCTCGCACCCGTTGGCCAGTCTTTCCACGATCTTTCCTGTCTGCCCCGGGCGAACCGCCCAAGCACCACCTCTTGCCAGGAGGGTCGGCCGGCATCCGGCCCGCGCTGGGGACCGCCATGGGCAGTGCCGCGATCACTCTCAATATTCGACGTATGGATGGTGCCGTCGACAAGGTCCGGATCGTCGGCCTCGCTAGATCTGATGCGCTCGGCCGCACCGTGGCGGACGTTCGCTGGCACAGGTGCCAACAGCACTATGCGGGAACATGCTGGTCAGCGACGACACAGAGCCATGCGCTCTACGAATCCCGGCTCGGACTGGCACGCCTGCTCTGCGCCGACTTCGCCTCCTGCATACACGACATCGTGGCGCAGCCGTTCCTGCTGAAGGCCGTGGTCGACGGTGGGTCCCCAAGCGCATCCTGGGCTGCTCCCTGAGCGCGGAGCGCGGCACTGTGGTGGTGGACGTCAGACCGCGGCGTCGGCTGGCGGCTTTGATCACAGGCCGCGCAGCCTGGCGCTGGCTTGGGTTGGAAGCAGCGCGGACAGTGGATCAGGCTGAAGGAGCGAGGAACCCTTCGGTCACCCGCCGCACCTTGTCCACCACCTCTTGGTCGCCGATCCGCAATGCGGTGTTGGCGGCGACGAGTACGGCGTCGAGCTGGAAGGCGGCCAGGTCGGCGTCGAGTTGAGCGATTTCTCCTGTGTCGGCGGCATGGCGCAGCTCGGCGGCTATGAGGGTACGCCAGCCGTGCTGGCAACGGAACAGCGCGTCACGCACGGGCCCGGGGCGGCTGTCGAAGCCGGCGAGGTTGGCGGCCCAGAAGCAACCCCCCGAGAACAGTGGCAACGACGCGTACTCAATCCATTGTTCGATCAGCGCGCGTACCCGTGCTGCGCCGCGGGGAACGGTCCGTGCGGCGCGGACGACTGCGTCCTCGAACACCTCGCGTGCGCACTCGACGGTCGCGATCTGCAAGTTCTCCTTTGATCCGAAGAGGGTCTGCACGCCGCTCTTGCTGACTCCGAGGTCAGTGGCCAACCGGCCAATGCTGAGACCATCCAGTCCTTCCATCGAGGCCACGTCCACGGCGTGGCGGACGATCGTCCGCCGGGACCGGGCGCCGCGCAGCACACGCCGGTCCGACGTCACTACGCGAGCACCACCGACGGAACGGACTACAGGCTGCAGCTCCACTTCGCTCATGTCCCCATCCTGCCAGACCCCTCTTGCTTATACGTACGTCCGATCGTACGTTTTGTTTTCCGAGACGGACACCAGGAGGTGAGTGCACCTTGGACAGATGCCAAATGGTTGCGCTGGCACAGGCGTTGGCAACCGCCAAGACCCAGCAGGACGTGCCTGCGGCCATGGAGCTACTCCACCGTGACATGGTCCTGGAGGCTCCAGCCTTCGGCACGAGGGCCCATGGCCCGGCCGCGAACGAAAGAGCACTGACCGGATTCTTCGCCTCATTTCCCGACTACGAGGTCACCCTCGACGGCCACGCTACGGACGGCGACGCGTTGGTCTGCTGGGGGACGGTGCGGATGACGATGACGGGCGACAGGTTCGGCGCGACCCCCAACGGCAGGCGCGCCCAGTTGCCGGTGTTCATTCAGTTCGCCTTCAGGGATGGCCTGATCGCTCGCGAGCGGTTCTTCCTCGACCTCGCGGAGTTATGCGCCCAGTCGGGCGTCTCGACGGACGTGGTCAGGCGAAAGCTGTTCGGAGCGGCAGCGCTCGCGCCGTCCGTGGCTCGAATCCGAACGACACACAGGTGAGGGCACGTGGCAGTGGATCCCCGAATGAAGGACATCGGCGAAATCTCAACCGCGCATCTCTTCGACATGGCCGTCGACCTGAGCCCGCGGTTGGACGTCGGTACGGGCCCGGTGGGCCGACGGGTTCTCTTCGGCTCTGCCGGGGGAACGTTCGAAGGACCGAGGCTGCGCGGAGAGGTGTTGCCCGGGGGTGGCGACTGGGCGTTGTTCCGTCCCGACGGAGTGATGACGCTGGACGTACGGCTGACCTTGCGGACCCACGACGGCGATCTGCTCCACATGACCTACGGCGGTCGCTGGGCCACCCCACCCGCGCTGCGAGCCGACCTGGCCGATCCGGCCACGAGGCACCAGGTCGACCCCGCCCGCTACTACTTCCGCACGAATCCTCTTTTCGAGACGGGGGCGAAGCGATACGCGTGGCTGAACGACATCGTCTGTGTGGGTTCGGGGTATCTGATCGAAGGTGGCATTGCGTACAAAGTCGCACAAGTCGCGTGAACGACCGCTGTGAAGGCGAAAGGGTGACATCCTCTCGCCATCCACGGTGAGCCCAGCCTGCTTCGCACCTACGCCGGCGCAGCACCGTTACCCCCGCCCCGACGTGCTTTCCGGCCTCGGGGGCGCCGAGTCTCCGTTGCTCAGCAGGGCACCTGCCAGGACCAGGAGTGGCCGTCGGGTCGGCGGGGGCGCCCCCGGAGCGTGCTCGGCCGAGCAGCGCCACCCATCACAACAACACCAACAGCGCGCTGCTGGCTAATTTCTACGCGCGGTCACCAACGCGAATGACAGGAATTGGCCGGCGTCGGTGGTGAGCATGTCGATGACGGCCTGGTTGGCGCTCTGACTGTCCGGTTGGTGTTCGATTCCCGCCTGAGTCCACAGCAGCCAGTCCCGCCAGGCGTCTTGCTGGAGTGACGCCGAAGTGACCTTCACCAGCTCGGTGATCTCCCACTGGAAGCGCCACCAGTCCGCCGTGTGCCAAGCGATCGCTTCCCAGCCGACCACCTTCTTGATGTGCGGCGGGATAGCGCCGAGCTCACGGACTTCCCGTGTCATGGCGGGAGTTGCCATGCCCAGTTGCCCGCCGGGGCGGAGAAACCGCACCAGGTAGGGCAGGTAGTTGTCCGCGGTACCGAAGTACTCGAACGCGTCGATGCTGACGATGGCGTCGAAGCTCTCTTCCTCGAACGGCAGGGCGTGGGCTTCCGCTCGTACCGCTGTTACCTGGTCGCCGACACCTGCCTTGGTGAAGACGGTCGCCGCGTCCTTGGAGGCGATCCACCAGTCGGCCGCGATGACCTGGGCACCGTATTCACGGGCCAGGAACACCGAGGTGGCGCCTCTGCCGGAGCCGAGGTCGAGAATCCGCATGCCGGGACGCAGTTCAAGGTTCTGGGCGAGGTCCTCCAGCAGCCACAGGGGATTTGGCCCCATGTCGAGGTCGAGCAACCAGGCGGGGTCGTAGCGGGAGGAGAGCGGGTAGCGGTCCGGGCGTACGAGATCGTTCAAGGCGGTCACGCATGGACCCAAGCCGATGGTCCACGCGGACGCAACCGATTTCGTTCGCCGACACGGACCGCGATGCGAAAGTGCGTTGCCCCTACTGGGGCCCTCGGCTACCGTCACCACAGCGCGAGGGACGCGTCATCACGGGATGAGGGAGGTTGATGAATATGGCTGCCGTCTGCCTTCATCAGCATGCCCTTATCCGGCCCGCGCCATAGAAGAGTGCGGCCCGGTCGTTCCAACGACCAGGAGAGACACGTGTCTTCCTCTTCACCCACCCACGCCGACCTGATCACCACACGCCTCATCCTGCGGCCCTGGACCGCGCTCGACGTCACCGCAGTCCTCGACGCCACCCAGGCCGCGCACTGGGCGAAGGACTTCCCCGCCGACGGTGATCGCGTGATCGCCAGCCTCTTCGAGCAGCATCCTGCCTGGCTCGGTATACACGGCCACCGTCTGATCATCGAGTGCGAGAGCGGCTTGGTGGTCGGCTCCATCGGCCTGTTCTGGCCGCCCAACGACGGCGTCCTTGAAATCGGATATGGCGTGGTCGCCTCCCGCCGCGGCCGAGGCTATGCCACCGAGGCCACCCGGGCCCTGGCGGAGTTCGCCCTCACCGCACCGGAAGTGCACACCGTGTCCGCCAACGTGGAACTGTCCAACCCTGCCTCGGTCCGCGTGCTGGAGAAGGCGGGCTTCCACCGCTGGCCCAGTGAAGAGAACACGCAGAACACGGCCCGGTTCGGAATGACGAGTCCGCGCCAGGCGTAGCGATCGTTACGGCCCTGGAGGCGATGCCTTCAGGGCCGTAACGCGTCGGCAAGGCCACGGGCGATCCAGCCTGATTGACAAGCAGGACCACTCCCTGCCATACCTACCCCTGCGCCATACCCGGCCCTAACACCAGCACCTGTCGGCCACGGCTTCGAACGTCTCTCATGGCCGAGCCGACTCTGTTTCACGGCCAGAGCCCGGGCCACCATACGGAATCCGGCGAACGTGCTGCCACGACAGCGAGATCGGCGCGCAGAATGTCCATTACTGCCCGCCGAGGGCGAGAGCGACCTGGTCGATGACATGCCGCCAATGCGCCCGTCGCTGTTCACGCCCCTCTGCGCTTTCCAGGTGCTCCTGGTGGAAGCGGAGTATCGCTCGGGCCCGGCCGGCTGCCGGGGTGACGGTGACCTGGACCGTGGTGCTGCCGTGGGTGACGCGGATGCGATCTGGCGGACGGTAGCCGCGCACCTCGCCCGCCACTCCGTCGGTCGTGCGGTAGGAGGTGCCGCGTTCCGGGGTGAGGATCGCCCCGGGGCCGAGCCAGAGGGCGATGCCTTCGGGACTCTTGATGAAGTCCCAGACGACGGCGGCCGGATGAGGCAGGGTGCGCGATACGCCGATCTGCCAGCCGGCGTCCTCGGTGAGTCCTGTGGGCATGACGGTTGTCCTCCCTTAATGCGGCGGGCGGGCCATCCGGCCTCGTAGCGGTTTTCGCAGCCCTGAACGGAGCAGCATCGGCGGCCAGGGCCGTAGGTGCCGGTGTAGGTGGCCATCCACTCGACGACTGGTCCGGACGGAAATAAGACGCTACGCAGCCCGCAAGGCCGCTGCGAGTCCGTTCAATCGTAGACGGGTGGCACCACGCAAGTGGGGGAAGTCGTGGTCGGGCTCCGCGGAAGCGGTGAGGAAGGTCGCTTGTTCGGTCCACCGCAAGGAGGTGCCGTCTGCCCCCGGGATTAGTTCGACGGTCACCAGCGAGGCCCAGTGCGGTACATCGTCGACGCGCGACACATATGTGTACACAATCCTCGACCCCACCGTGATGTCGATGTACTGGGATGCGTACGCGAGCTGTTCCGGCGGCCCTGCGTCGGCGACCGTGAAAACACTGGACGCTGTCTCCCCGCCGCCCACGGTGAAGTCGTGGTGATACGACAGCTCGCGGCCCGGCAGCCTGCACCATCGACGTCGCACTGCGGTGTCGGCGAACGCTTCGAACACCGCGCTCGGCGACACCGCCAACTGGGATCCGACCGTGAAGGTCTCGTGCCGCACCC
>NZ_WWKH01000700.1:0-25863 GCF_009865595.1 Streptomyces sp. SID1328
GGTCGCCTCGGCCTGGGCGGGCTGGCAGCACCACCGCGGCCGCTGAGGACTGCCGTACGGCTCTGACCTGCGGATCGTTTCCGCAGGTCAGAGCATATGACAACGGTGTTCAGTGCCGCGTTGCCCAGGGACCGCCGACCGTAGTTCACTGTGAGCCGGTGCGTTCGTTTGCGAGCCGGCGCGCGGCGCTGAAGGGCGGTTCTCTCATGGGGGCAGGGCACGACCACGGGCATGCGCACAGCCATGTGCCGTCCACCGGTACGGCCGCGGCCGCGTACCGGGGCAGGCTGCGCGCGGCGCTGGGCATCACGCTCGCCATCATGGTGGTCGAGATCGTCGGCGGTCTGGTCGCGGACTCCCTGGCGCTGATCGCGGACGCCGCCCACATGGCGACCGACGCGGTGGGCCTGGTCATGGCGCTGCTGGCGATCCACTTCGCGGCCCGGCCGCCGAGCACCCACCGCACCTTCGGCTTCGCCCGCGCCGAGATCCTGGCCGCGCTCGCCAACTGTGTGCTGCTGCTCGGGGTGGGCGGCTATGTGCTGGTCGAGGCGGTGCAGCGGTTCCTGCGGCCGGCCGAGACGCACGGCGGGCTGATGGTGGTGTTCGGCGCGATCGGCCTGGTGGCGAACTCCGTCTCGCTCCTGCTGCTGATGCGCGGGCAGAAGGAGAGCCTCAATGTGCGCGGTGCCTTCCTGGAGGTCGCCGCGGACGCGCTGGGCTCGGTGGCGGTGATCGTCTCGGCCGCCGTGATCCTGGCCACCGGCTGGCAGGCCGCCGACCCGATCGCCTCGCTGCTCATCGGGCTGATGATCGTGCCGAGGACGCTGCGGCTGCTGCGCGAGACGCTGGACGTGCTGCTGGAGGCGGCGCCCAAGGACGTCGACATGACCGAGGTACGGGCACACATCCTGGCGCTGGACGGTGTGGAGGACGTACATGACCTGCACGCCTGGACGATCACCTCGGGCATGCCTGTGCTCTCCGCACATGTGGTGGTGAGCACGGATGTGCTGAACGCCGTCGGCCACGAGAAGATACTGCACGAGCTGCAGGGCTGTCTGGGCGACCACTTCGACGTGGAGCACTGCACCTTCCAGCTGGAGCCGGGCGGGCACGCGGAGCACGAGGCGCACCTCTGTCACTGAGGTACTCGTACGGGTTCGGGACATGCGGACGTGCCGGGAAGTGCCGGGAGTGCCGGTTTCGTACGGCAGACTTGGGGGTGCGAAGACCGACGCGAAGGATGGGTATGCCGATCACACCAGCCACCGAGACGCACAGCTCGTCGAACGGCACCGCGGAGCCGATCTTGCTGGAACTCGTGGACGAGAACGGCGTGACGACCGGCACCGCGGAGAAGCTGACCGCCCACCAGCCGCCGGGGCAGCTCCACCGGGCGTTCTCGGTGTTCCTCTTCGACGAGCGGGGCCGGCTGCTGCTCCAGCAGCGGGCGCTCGGCAAGTACCACTCCCCCGGTGTCTGGTCCAACACCTGCTGCGGCCACCCCTACCCCGGTGAGGCACCGTTCGCGGCGGCGGCCCGGCGTACCCACGAGGAGCTGGGGGTCTCGCCCTCGCTGCTGGCCCAGGCGGGCACCGTGCGCTACAACCACCCCGACCCGGCGTCGGGCCTGGTGGAGCAGGAGTACAACCACCTCTTCGTCGGGCTGGTGCAGCAGGCGCCGGCGCCGGACCCGGAGGAGGTGGGCGGGATCGCCTTCGTGACGGCGGCCGAGCTGGCGGAGCGGCACGCGCGGGAGCCGTTCTCCGCGTGGTTCATGACGGTGCTGGACGCGGCGCGTCCGGCGATCAAGGAGCTGACGGGGTCGGCCGCGGGCTGGTAGCCCCGCGGGACCCTCATCCGGACAGCGCGGGTTTGAGCGGCAGGGCGGCCCAGATCACCTTGCCGCCGCTCGCCGTGTGCTCCACGTCGACCGCGCCGCCCGCCTCGCGCGCCACCTCTCGCACCAGCAGCAGCCCCCGGCCACCGGTCTGGCCGTGGTCGGCCTCCAGCGCGGTCGGACGGTAGGGGTGGTTGTCCTCCACCGAGACCCGGACCCACTCGGCGCCGACGGCCACCTCCACCCCGAGCATCGGGGAGAGCAGCGCGGCATGCTTGACCGCGTTCGTGACCAGCTCGGAGACGATCAGCAGCAGCCCGTCCACCACTTCGTCCGCGACCGGTACGCCCTGGCGCACCAGCAGATCCCGTACCGCGTGCCGCGCCTGCGGGACCGAGGCGTCCACGGCGGGGGCGGTGAACCGCCACACTCCTTCGTACGGCAGGGGTTCGGGCGGGCGCTCGGCGCCCTCCGCGGGGCGCGGCACACCCCCGCGCCCGTGGTTGTCCATCGTCCAGTCGCCACCCTCGCGCTCGATTGTCACCACACGTCGAGTGTTGGTAACACCGGGGTGCGCTCCGGAGGACTGAACACAAGTCAGCTGGTATCGAACGGTTCCGACCGCATCCGTACGGTGCGGTCGGGCGGATGACCGTATCTGTCACTCCCCCGTCCGGTTCGAGAACTATTCAGGTTGTACGGGTTGGTCAGATCTGTACGGGGGCGCGGGGCGGCGGGGTCTGCTCGATGGCCCCTGTTCGCTGTTCTTCTCTCCTTCTGCCCCTCGGCTGGTGCGAGTTGCCCCTCGGGTGGTGCGAGCTAACTCACCCGGCCACGACCGGTGCCCGCGGATAGCATCCGGCGCATGGAGCCCGAGCTGTCGCACGCCGTCGCCGACCGCGTCGCCACCGTCGTCATCCGCCACCCCGCCAAGCGCAACGCCATGACGGCCGCGATGTGGCGGGCGCTGCCCCCGCTGCTGGCGGAACTGGCCGCCGATCCCGAGGTGCGCGCGCTGGTGCTCACCGGGGAGGGCGGGACCTTCTGCGCGGGCGCGGACATCTCCACGCTGCGGGGTTCGCCCGTCGAGGCGCAGGGCCTCGCGGTGGCCGCCGAGGAGGCGCTGGCGGCGTTCCCCAAGCCGACGCTCGCCGCGGTCAAGGGCCACTGCGTGGGCGGCGGAGCCCAGCTGGCGGCAGCCTGCGACCTCCGGCTGGCGGAGGAGGGCGCGCTGTTCGGCGTGACCCCGGCGCGGCTCGGCATCGTCTACCCCGCCTCCTCCACCCGCCGCCTGGTCTCCCTGGTCGGCCCGGCCACCGCCAAGCACCTCCTCTTCTCGGCCGAACTGATCGGCACCGACCGCGCGCTGCGCACCGGCCTGGTGGACGAGGTGCTCGCAGAGGGGGAGCTGGACAAGCGCGTCGCCGCCCTCACCGCCACCCTGGCCACCCGCTCCCTTCTCACCCAGGCCGCCGCCAAGGAGTACGCCGACGGCCGCACCGACCGCGACCCCCACTGGACCGCCCAGTCCCGCGCCTCCACCGACACCGAGGAGGGCGTGACCGCCTTCCTGGAACGCCGCGAACCCCGCTTCACCTGGAGCGTGCCCACGACCGGGTGATCCGGCGGGGGCGTGCCGAGCCGCTCGTGGGGTACCCGGTGCGCACCGGGCAACCCGCCGGGTGGATTGGAGTTTCTCTCATGTTCCGTGCCATCGCCGATGTGCTGCGCCAGATAGGCGGGGCCATCGCCACTGTCGTCACCCTGCCCTTCCGGGCGGTCGCCCGGCTGTTCGGCGGGGCCTCCAGCGGCCGGGCCTGACGCGGGGCGCCCGGTGCGCCCTGTCGTCCGCATCCCCGTGCCACCTGCCACAATTGCCGCGCAACGTTCAGCGTCAGAAGGCGGTACGGGATCGTGACGACACCCCTCACAGGGTCCATCGAAAGCAGGATCGCCGGGGAACTCGGCGTACGGGAGCGGCAGGTGAAGGCCGCGGTGGAGCTGCTGGACGGCGGCTCGACCGTGCCCTTCATCGCCCGCTACCGCAAGGAGGCGACCGAACTCCTGGACGACGCGCAGCTTCGCGCCATCGAGGAGCGGCTGCGCTATCTGCGTGAGCTGGAGGAGCGCCGGAGCGCGATCCTGGAGTCGGTGCGCGAGCAGGGCAAGCTCACCGACGATCTGGAGGAGCGCATCCGGGGCGCCGAGACCAAGGCGCGCCTGGAGGACATCTACCTCCCGTACAAGCCGAAGCGGCGCACCAAGGCGCAGATCGCGCGGGAGGCCGGTCTCGAGCCGCTGGCCGAGGGGCTGTTGAGCGACCCGTCGGTGGAACCGGCGGCCGCCGCGGCCGCGTTCGTGGACGCGGACAAGGGTGTCGCGGACGCGCAGGCCGCGCTGGAGGGCGCGCGGGCGATCCTGACGGAGCGGTTCTCCGAGGACGCCGACCTGATCGGTGAGCTGCGCGAGCGGATGTGGACGCGCGGCCGGCTGGCCGCCAAGGTGCGGGACGGCAAGGAGGAGGCGGGCGCCAAGTTCGCCGACTACTTCGACTTCACCGAGCCGTTCACCGCGCTCCCCTCGCACCGGATTCTGGCGATGCTGCGCGGCGAGAAGGAGGAGGTCCTCGACCTCGTCCTGGAGCCGGAGGAGCCGACGGAGGGCCGGTCTTCGTACGAGGGCATCATCGCCAGCCGGTTCGGCATCGCGGACCGGGGCCGTCCCGGTGACAAGTGGCTTGCCGACACCGTCCGCTGGGCCTGGCGTACCCGTGTGCTGGTGCACCTCGGCATCGACCTCAGGCTGCGGCTGCGTACCGCCGCCGAGGACGAGGCGGTCGACGTGTTCGCCGCCAACCTGCGCGACCTGCTGCTGGCCGCCCCGGCCGGCACCCGTGCCACGCTGGGCCTGGACCCCGGTTTCCGTACCGGGGTCAAGGTGGCCGTGGTCGACGCGACCGGCAAGGCCGTCGCCACCGATGTGATCTACCCGCACGTGCCCGCCAACAAGTGGGACGAGGCGATCGCCAAGCTGGCCCGGCTGGCCAAGGAGCACACGGTCGACCTGGTCGCCATCGGCAACGGCACCGCCTCCCGCGAGACGGACAAGCTGGCGACCGAACTCATCGCCAAGCACCCGGAGCTGAACCTCACCAAGGTGATGGTCTCCGAGGCGGGCGCCTCGGTGTACTCGGCGTCGGAGTACGCCTCCCGTGAACTGCCCGGCATGGACGTGTCGTTGCGCGGCGCGGTCTCCATCGCCCGGCGTCTGCAGGACCCGCTGGCCGAGCTGGTGAAGATCGACCCGAAGTCGATCGGCGTCGGCCAGTACCAGCACGACCTCTCCGAGGTGAAGCTGTCCCGTTCGCTGGACGCGGTGGTCGAGGACTGTGTGAACGGCGTCGGTGTGGACGTCAACACCGCGTCCGTACCGCTGCTTTCGCGGGTGTCCGGCATCTCCGCCACGCTGGCCGAGAACATCGTGACGCACCGCGACGAGAACGGCCCGTTCACCTCGCGCGCGGAGCTGAGGAAGGTGTCCCGGCTGGGTCCGAAGGCGTACGAGCAGTGCGCGGGCTTCCTGCGCATCCGGGGCGGCAGCGACCCGCTGGACTCCTCCAGCGTGCACCCGGAGGCGTACCCGGTGGTGCGGCGGATGGTGAAGACCACCGGGCAGGACGTGGCCTCGCTGGTCGGCAACACCGGGGTGCTGCGCTCGCTGCGGGCCGCCGACTTCGTGGACGACACCTTCGGCCTGCCGACCGTGTCCGACATCCTGAAGGAGCTGGAGAAGCCGGGGCGCGACCCGCGTCCGGCGTTCCGGACGGCCACCTTCAAGGAGGGCGTGGAGAAGATCTCCGACCTGTCCGCCGGGATGGTGCTGGAGGGCGTGGTGACGAACGTGGCCGCCTTCGGCGCGTTCGTGGACATCGGCGTCCACCAGGACGGCCTGGTGCACGTGTCCGCGATGTCCAAGACGTTCGTCAAGGACCCGCGCGACGTCGCCAAGCCGGGTGACATCGTCAAGGTGAAGGTCCTGGACGTGGACATCCCGCGCAAGCGGATCGCGCTGACGCTGCGGCTGGACGACGAGGCGGCCCCCCAGGAGCGAGGTCCCCGCCAGCAGCGGGGCGGCGGCGCTCGCCCGCCCCAGCAGCGACAGGGCCAGGACGGTCAGGGCCGGCGTCAGGGTGGCCAGGGCGGTCAGGGCCGTGGGAACGGTGGCGGCAAGGACCGGGGCGGCCGTCCCGCCCCCGCGCCGGCCAACAGTGCCATGGCGGACGCCCTGCGCCGCGCCGGTCTGGTCGACCCCAAGAAGGGCCGCCGCTGACCCCAGCCCCGCCCCCGGCCCGGCCTCGACGCCGGGCCGGGGGCGGGGTTCAGCGTTCGGTCACCTTGCCGTCCGCGACCTCCAGGCGGCGGGTCACCTTGATCGCGTCCAGCATGCGCCGGTCGTGGGTGACCAGCAGGAGCGTGCCCTCGTAGGCGTCGAGTGCCGACTCCAGCTGCTCGATGGCGGGCAGGTCGAGGTGGTTGGTCGGTTCGTCCAGCACCAGCAGGTTGACGCCCCGGCCCTGGAGCAGCGCGAGGGCGGCGCGGGTGCGCTCGCCGGGCGAGAGGGACGCGGCCGGACGCAGTACGTGGTCGGACTTCAGGCCGAACTTGGCGAACAGGGTGCGTACTTCGGCCGGCTCGGTGTCCGGGACGGCCGCCTGGAAGGCGTCGAGCAGCGACTCGGAGCCATGGAACAGCCGGCGGGCCTGGTCGACCTCGCCGACCAGCACCCCGGAACCCAGCGTGGCGTCGCCGGAGTCCAGCGGGACCCGGCCGAGCAGCGCGCCGAGCAGGGTGGACTTGCCCGCGCCGTTGGCTCCGGTGACCGCGATCCGGTCGGCCCAGTCGATCTGGAGCGAGACCGGGCCGAAGGTGAAGTCACCGCGCCGGACCTCGGCGTCCCGCAACGTCGCCACCACGGCGCCGGAGCGTGGGGCGGCGGCGATCTCCATGCGCAGCTCCCACTCCTTGCGCGGTTCCTCCACCACGTCCAGGCGCTCGATCATCCGCTGGGTCTGCCGGGCCTTTGCGGCCTGCTTCTCGCTGGCCTCGCTGCGGAACTTGCGGCCGATCTTGTCGTTGTCGCTGCCCGCCTTGCGCCGGGCGTTCTTCACGCCCTTGTCCATCCAGGAGCGCTGCGTCTGCGCCCGGTCCTGGAGGGCGGCGCGTTTGTCCGCGTACTCCTCGTAGCCCTCGCGGGCGTGCCTGCGGGCCACGTCCCGCTCCTCCAGATAGGCCGCGTAGCCGCCGCCGTAGAGGTTGATCCGCCCCTGGGCCAGGTCGAGTTCGAGAACCTTGGTGACGGTGCGGGTGAGGAACTCGCGGTCGTGGCTGACGACGACGGTGCCCGCGCGCAGGCCGGTGACGAAGCGTTCCAGCCGCTCCAGGCCGTCGAGGTCGAGGTCGTTGGTGGGCTCGTCCAGCAGGAAGACGTCGTAGCGGGACAGCAGCAGGGACGCGAGTCCGGCGCGGGCCGCCTGGCCGCCGGACAGCGAGGTCATGGGCCGGTCGAGGCCGACGGCGAGGCCGAGGGTGCCGGTCACGTCCTCGGCGCGTTCGTCCAGGTCGGCGCCGCCGAGGCCCAGCCAGCGGTCCAGCGCGGTGGCGTACGCGTCGTCGGCGCCGGGCGCGCCGTCGACCAGGGCCTGGGTGGCCTCGTCCATGGTGCGCTGGGCCTCGGCGACGCCGGTGCGGCGGGCCAGGAACTCGCCCACCGTCTCGCCCGGCCTGCGCTCCGGCTCCTGCGGGAGGTGGCCGACGGTCGCGGTCGGCGGGGAGAGCCGCAGCTCGCCCTCCTCGGGCGCGGTGAGCCCGGCGAGGATCTTGAGCAGCGTGGACTTGCCCGCGCCGTTGGCGCCGACCAGCCCGATCACGTCTCCGGGCGCGACGACGAGGTCGAGCCCGGTGAAGAGGGAGCGGTCGCCGTGGCCGGCGGCGAGATTCTTGGCGACGAGGGTGGCAGTCATCAGGACGCCGATTTTAGTCGCGGGCCGACGCCCCCCGGACCGCTGCCACCAGCACCCCGCCGGAGGTGCGGGCCACCAGGTACGCCTCGCCCCTGACCGTCCTCGGGTCGAGCGGCAGCCGGTGGTGACCGGGGCCGAGCACGGCGTCCAGCACGGTCCGGACATGGGTGCGGCGGAGCCGGTCGACGCGGTACGCGGTGAGCTGGACGCGGCCCGGCGCGGTCACGTCGATCTCGGCGGCGTACGGGGTCGCGGTCAGCGCGGTGAGGCGGCGGCGGTCGTCCGGGGCGCGGTCGAGGGCCTGCTGGAGCTGGGCGACGAGGACCGGGACGACCGGGGCGGGCGCGTCGACGAGGGCGGTGCCGGTGCGGGCGAACCTCTCGCGCAGGGCGACCCGTTGGGTCGCTGAGACGGTCAACGCTGCTCCGTACTGGCTGAGTTCCCTGGCGGGGACGTCGGTGGCGTCCGGGGTGATGTCGGCGCCGATGCCGATGCCGCGCAGGGCGGCCGCGAGTTTGGCGAGCAGACCGACGCGGGGGCCGATGAGCAGCACCCGGCGCGACGGGGCAGCAGTGGTGCCGTCCAGCAGGGCGGTGAGGGCGGCCCGGTAGGCGGGGCCGTGGAAGTGGAAGGGACCGGTGCCGTGGTAGCCGTCGCGGTCGAGGTCGACGTGTTCGCCGGTCTGCCAGGCGAAGTCCCGCCAGCGGTAGTCGTCACCGTCCCGCTCGATGACGACGGTGACGGCGCCGCAGCCCAGGTCGGCGCACTCCGGGCAGCCGTAGAGCACGAACCGGCCGCCGGGCAGCGGGGGTTCGTCCTCCAGCAGCAGGGCGCGCACCTGGGCGTCGAGGACGGCGGGCGGGAGGTCGGAGGCGAGCGGCGACACGGCGTCGAGGTCGGCGAGCCGGAAGAGCAGCGGGCTGCCGTCGACGACGAAGTCCACGAAGTCGCGGTGGACCTGGTAGCCGCCGTCGGTGAGCACGGCACCGACACGGGTCGCCGGTTCCAGTCCGAAGGTGGCGTAGACGGGTGACATGAGATGAGTATTCCCACGTCCGGCGCATACAGCGGTCCGCACAGGCGCTCGCTTCCCGGCCCCGGCCTGCCCACCGGCCCTGTCCAGCGGCGGGCGTACGCGTGGTCGAGGGCGTACGAGCCGTACGGCGGCTTACCTCTCCGACTCCCCCCACTCCCCGACGACCACCTCGTCCCCCACGGACACCTTGCCGGGGCGCAGCACCGCGTACTTGGCCCCGAAGACGACCCCGCCCCGGGCCGCGCGGCGGTAGGCCGCGAGGGTGCGCAGCGGCTCGGGGCCCGAGCGGGCGGCGGTCTCCTGGTCGACCATGGTGACGGCGCAGCGGACGGCGAGCTTGGTGTAGGCGAGTTCGGCCGCGCCGAGGGTGAGGTGGTGGGCGCGGTCCTCGGTGTGCGGCTCGGCCCAGCCGTCGACGACGATGTTGGGGCGGAAGCGGTTCATCGGCAGCGGGCCGGCGCCGCGTTCCCCGAGCTTCTCGTTCAGCAGGTCGAGCGTGGCGCGGGAGAGGAGGTGCACGGCGGAGCTGTCGGCGTACCCGGAGGTGCCCGGTGTCCTGCCGTCGGTGACCCGGTCGTGGTCGGGCGGTACGCGGACCAGCCGGCTGGGCGCGCCGAGCACCGAGGACAGCCAGTCCGCCACGGTGTCGCCCTGGTCGATCCCCCGGTGGGCGACGCCGAACAGCTCGACGGGCCGGGCGGGACCGGACGCGTCGACGGTGATGACCAGCGGCTCGAAGCCGTCCGACCGGAGGGTGAGCCGAGTCCCGTCGAGCGTGACGCCCGGCCGGATCAGGGTCAGCCGGGGGTCGCTCCGCTGGGTACGGAACACGCCCTCCTCGCTGACGACCATGAAGCTGCGGTCGTGCGCGAGCCCGGCGGGCGTCAGCCGCGCCTGGTCGACGGGGACGCCGGCGCAGCCCTTGACGGGGTAGTACGTCAGCGCGGTGACGACAGGCATGAGCACTCCGACCGACCGATGATCTGGGCGAGGGTGCAATCGTCGCACCCTCGCCCGGTTCGGTGTCTACCTGTCCGCGTCCGCGGTGCAGCCGTCGCCGTGGCCCGTCAGGCAGCGCGGGGTGCCGACGACGGTGAGGGTGCGCCCGGCGGGCGGTGCGGTGGTCGCGCGGTCCAGGGCGGCCGGGCCGCCGCTCAGCGGGATGCGGGCGGTGGTGCGGGCGAGGTCGACGGTGAGGGTGGGGCGGGTGGCGGGCGGTTCGATGAGGTCCTTGTCGGTGCCCGCGACGACCAGGGCCAGCCGGTGTCCCCTCGGCACGACGTGGTCGGTGGCGGCGAGGTCGAGGGTCATCGTGTAGGCGCGGCCGGGGACGAGCGGGGTGCCCTTGGCGAGCGAGGCGTGGTGGCCGAGGTCGGCCCAGCCCCGGCTGACGACGGTGGCGCCCACGTCGGCCGTCCTGGCCGCGGTGGCCTTGAAGCAGGCGCTGTCCCCGGCCGTGCTCGCGCCGAAGCAGGTGCGCTCGGTGAGGGTGGTGATGCCCTCGCCGCCGTCGGCGTAGTCGCGGATGGTGTCCGGGCCGAGGTCGACCAGGACGGCGGACAGGTGGGCGGAGGCGGTGCTCGGGGTGGCCGTGACGGTCACCCGTGAGGAGCCGGAGATCCGCAGCGGGGCGGTGAGGGCCGGGGTGATGAAGGCGGCCTTGTCGGGCGTCGGCCTGGTGAGGTCGGCCGCCCAGTCGGTCTCGCTCCGGCTCGGGTCGTCGGTGAACGTCTCGGTGCCGGTGGCCCGGTGCGGGCCCAGGGTGCCGACGCCGGGAGTGGTGCCACGGGCCGGGTGGAGGGTGGTGGTCCGGGTGTCGCGCGGGGGCCAGACGGCGGAGGTGGTCCACTGGTCGGGGTGGCGCTCGATGTCGGCCATGGGCTCGCGGTCGATGCCGTTGTCGTAGCCGAGGAGTTCGTGGTCGAACCAGCGGTGCAGGGTGTCGACCCAGGCGCCGCGCCGGTAGTCGAAGGGGTCGACGTGGCCGGTCTGGGACAGCCAGATCTTGCGCTCGACGCCGTGCCTGGCCAGCGCGTCCCACCACTGGCCGACGTGCTTGGTACGGACGTTGAGGTCCTGCATGCCGTGCACCAGGAACACTCTGGCGCGGACCTTCCCCGCGTCCTTCACGTAGTCCCGCTCCGTCCACAGCCGGGTCCAGTCGCCCGAGTCGGGGCTGCCGTCGGCGAGTTTCCTCCGTACGGCGGCGCAGTGGGCCTGTTCGCTCTCCACGTACCCCGCGAGTTCGTCGGGGCCGCCGTCGTAGAGCTGGGCGCCCTGGGCGAAGTAGTAGTCGTACCAGGAGGAGATGCCGCTGATCGGCACGATGGTCTTGAGGTTCTTCACGCCGGTGGCGGCGACGCCGTTGGCGATGGTGGCGTCCCAGCTCTTGCCGATCATGCCGGTGGCGCCGTTGGTCCAGCTCGCCTTGACCGGCGTGCCGCCGGTGCGGCTGGTGTAGGCGCGGGCCCGGCCGCCGAGCCAGTCCACGACGGCCTTGGCGGAGCCGATGTCGGAGCGTCCGCCGACGTCCACGCAGCCGTCGCTGCGGTTGGTTCCGGCCAGGTCGACGCCGACGAACGCGTAGCCGCGCGGCACGAAGTAGTTGTCGTAGAAGAGCGGCATCTGCACGACGTGGCCCTGAGCGTCGTACGTCTTGAGCTGGCTCTCGTTGCCGCGGCCGCAGCAGGAGTAATAGGGGCTGGCGTCCATGATGACGGGCACCTTGCGGCCCTGCCGGGCGGGTTCTGCGGGGCGGACGATGTCGGCGGCGACGCGGTCGGTGCGGCCGTCGCCGTCCTCGTCCAGGCCGGTGTCCACCCAGACGGACTCGCGGACGGCGTCGGCGTACGAGTAGACGGGCCTGCTCTCGCGCGGTGCCGCCTGGGCGGCGGCCGGGGCGAGGAGGACGGCCGTCAGCGCACCGACGGCCAGGACCGCGAGGGTTCTACAGAGCGAGCGAATCGGCATGGGCGGACGCTACCTCCGTCAACACCCGTACAGAAGAGGGCCTTTCGGCGGTCACCGGGACGCGTGACGGCTGAATGGCGATCGTGTGACAGCAGGGGTCGTGGACACGCCAGAAGGGGCCGGGACTGAATAGGCTCCGAACAGACTTCCTGTCCAGAAGACTTGGAGCTGACGTGCACCGCAGAATCCTCGCGCCGAGCGCACTGGCGGCGGCCTCCCTCCTGCTGGCGATCCCGGCATCGGCCGCGTCGTCCGCCCCCGGCGCGCCGGGCATCGGCGACCCCTACTACCCGAAGTACGGCAATGGCGGCTATGACGTCTCGCACTACGACCTGAGGCTCCAGTACCAGCCGAAGACGGACGAGTTGCAGGGCACCGCCACCATCCTGGCCAGGACCACGCAGGACCTGTCCAGCTTCGACCTGGACTTCCTGCTGGACGTCAGCGAGGTGCGGGTCAACGGCATCAAGGCCGCGTTCACCACGTCCGGCGAGCACGAGCTGGTGGTCACGCCGAAGACCCCGCTGGCCAAGGGCACGCAGGTCACCGTGGTCGTCCGGTACAGCGGGGTGCCCTCCACGAAGAGCGCGTACGGCTTCAACACCTGGCACCGCACCCCGGACGGCGCCGTCGCGGCGGACGAGCCCGAGGCGGCCTGGTGGTGGTTCCCGAGCAACGACCACCCCAGCGACAAGGCCACCTACGACGTGTCGGTGGCGGTGCCGGACGGCACCCAGGCGATCTCCAACGGCACGCTGGCGTCGACCAGTTCGAAGCTGGGCTGGACCCGCTACAACTGGCGCCAGGACAAGCCGCAGGCGACCTATCTGGCCACTCTCGCACTCGGCCGCTTCGACATCACCACTTCCAGCTCCGAAGGCGGGGTGCCGGTGGTCAACGCGTACAGCAAGGACCTCGGCGCGAACGACGGGGCGGCGCGCGCGAGCGTGGAGCGCACCGGTGAGCTGGTGGACTGGCTGAGCGGCTACTTCGGGCCGTATCCGTTCTCCTCGGCGGGCGGCTACGTCCCCAACACCACCACCGGCTACGCGCTGGAGACGCAGACCCGCGTCTACTACAGCCCCAAGCAGTTCGCGGCCGGCTCCAACACCTCGGTGGTCGTGCACGAGCTGGCCCACCAGTGGTACGGCGACGACGTGTCGCTCAAGGGCTGGAAGGACATCTGGATCAACGAGGGCTTCGCCCGGTACGCGCAGTGGCTCTGGTCCGAGCACGAGGGCGAGGGCACCACGCGCGAGCTGGCGGACTACGTGTACGCCTCGCACCCGGCCGACGACCCGTTCTGGACCGTCAAGCCCGGTGATCCCGGCCCGGACGCGCAGTTCGACCTCGCGGTCTACGACCGGGGCGCGCTGGCGGTGCAGGCGCTGCGCGAGGAGATCGGGGACGACGCCTTCTTCGCCGTGCTGAAGGGCTGGCCGAAGGAGCACGCCTACGGCAACGCCTCGGTGGCCGACTTCCAGAAGTACGCCGAGCAGGTGTCCGGCAAGCCGCTGGCCGCGCTCTTCGACACCTGGCTGTTCCAGCCGTCGAAGCCGGACGCGCGGGGCTCGGACGCGTCGGCGCGGTCACTGGCGGCGAAGGTCGCGGAGCCGAAGTCGTGGAAGAAGATCGAGGCCACGAACGACGTGCACGCGCACTGAGCCTGCTTTGCCCTAGGCCGTGACGGCTCCCTCCCCGAGGAGGCCGTCACGGCCTATCGCGTCGGTGCGGGTGGCCGGGACGGTGCAGGCGTACGCGCCCGCTGTCGCGCCGAAGCGGGCGCAGCGCCGGGGGTCCGCTCCGGCGAGGCGGCCGTAGAGGAAGGCGGCGGCGAAGGCGTCGCCCGCGCCGTTGGAGTCGACCACCGGGGCGGGCGGGGTCACGGGCGGGACATGGGTCAGCTCGCCGTCGGCCAGCAGGTGGGCGCCCTCGGCACCCGCCGTGGCGACGACCACTTGGGCGCGGCCCCGCTCGGATATCCGGCGCATGGTGCGCTCGGGGTCGGTGAGGGCGGCGGCCGACAGGAAGACCACGTCGGCGGCGAGGGCGTACGGCTCGTGGTACGGGTTCTCGCCGTCCCAGTCGTGCAGGTCGGTGGAGAGCGGCACGCCCGTCTCCCGGAGCAGCGGCAGGGCCTCGGCGCAGGGCTGGGTGATGGTCACGTGGACGTGCCGGGCGGCCGCCGCGAGGGGGCGCAGCACGTCGTCGGGGAAGCGGTCGCCGGGGCGGGCACGGCTGGTGTCGTACAGGGAGAGGCGGCGGCCGTCGGGGCCGACCAGGTTGACGGCGCGCTTGGTGCCGGCGGGCTGGGGCAGCGCGGTCAGGGGGATGCCGTGGTCCCGGTGCAGTGCCCGGACGAGGTCGCCCTCGGGGTCGTCGCCGATCAGGTCGAGGTGGTGGACGTCGAGGCCCAGCGCGGCAAGTCCCAGCGCGACGAAGTCGCCGGTCTGCCCGGCGCGCGTGTGCACCCCGGTGTCGACGGGATAGCTGTCGGCGAAGGGCAGCGGCAGCTCGGGGACGCGGACGATGGTGTCCACTCCGGCACCGCCCAGCACCAGCACGTCCGTCATGCGCCCTCCCCGTGGTCGTACACGGTGACGGGGATGCCCCGCCCCGCCAGCCGCCCTCTGACGAGCGGCTCCACGAGCGGCCACTCGCCACCCGCCAGCCCGCAGCCTATGCGGGGCATGTGCACCGAGGCACCGAGTTCGGTCACTTGGCCGGCGAGCCTGCCGAGCGCGGTGTCGATCGCCTCGTACCGCACCGGCACGCCCTTGCCGCGCCCCTTGATGCCGTGCTGGCCGATCATGTTGGCCACCCACAGGAGCGGGCCGACCTCGACGAGCTGGACGGCGCCCAGGCCGAAGTCGTTCGCCGCCCGTCCGCGGTACCAGGCGCGGTAGGCCGCCTCCGGTTCCGGCCAGCGCCCGGACAGCGCGGAGACGAAGCCCCTCACCCAGCCGCCGATGTCGTTGCAGACATGGGCGATCACGCGGGCGCCCTGCCCACATGGCGCGGTGGCGTCACCCCGGACATAGTTGATCTCCGACATGACGCCACCGTAAGGGCTGCCACTGACAGTGGCCGTGACCTGCTACTTCGTGAGGTCGGTCAGCTCCCGCTCGGCGTTCGCGGTGACGCGGCGGCGGACGCCGAACCAGCCTGCGACCAGCAGGACCGCGATCAGCGGGATCACGTACAGGGTGCGGCGGCCCACCTCGGGGTCGTTCCACATCATGCCGAGACAGGCCAGCAGGAAGGCGATGGTGACGATCTCGGTGACCGGGCTGAACTTGAGCTGGAAGCGCGGCCGGGTGACCAGGCCCGCGCGGGCACGGCGGACGAAGATCATGTGGCAGAGCATGATGATCACCCAGGTGCTGATGATGCCGAGGGAGGCCACGTTCAGCACGATCTCGAACGCCTGGCTGGGCACGAGGTAGTTCAGACCGACGCCGAGCACGCAGACCGCGCAGGTCAGCAGGATGCCGCCGTAGGGGACCTGGCTGCGGTTCATCCGGGCGGTGAACTTCGGCGCGGAGCCGGCCGTGGCCATGGAGCGCAGGATGCGGCCGGTGGAGTACAGGCCGGAGTTCAGCGAGGACATGGCGGCGGTGAGCACCACCAGGTTCATCACGTCGCCGGCCGCCGGGATGCCGACCTTGGACAGGACGGTCACGAACGGACTCTGGTCGGCGGAGTACACCGAGCCGGGCAGCAGCAGGGCGAGCAGCACCACGGAGCCGACGTAGAACACGCCGACGCGCCACATGATCGAGTTCACCGCGCGGGGGACGACCTTCTCGGGCTCGGCGGTCTCACCGGCGGCGACGCCGACCAGCTCGAGCGCGGCGTACGCGAAGATCACGCCCTGCATCACGAGGACGACGGGCATCATGCCGTGCGGGAAGATCCCGCCGTGGTCGGTGATGAGGCTGACGCCGGGCTGGTGGCCGCCCACGTCGTGCTGGGTGGCCAGCAGGAAGATGCCGATGAGCATGAAGCCCACCAGGGTGGCGACCTTGATGATCGCGAACCAGAACTCCATCTCGCCGAAGATCTTCACCGAGATCAGGTTCACGGCGAGCACCACGGCCAGCGCGACGAGGGCCAGCACCCACTGCGGTATGGACGTGAACATGCTCCAGTAGTGCGTGTAGAGCGCGATCGCGGTGATGTCGGCGATACCGGTGGTCGACCAGTTCAGGAAGTACATCCAGCCGGCGACATAGGCGCCCTTCTCGCCGAGGAACTCGCGCGCGTACGACACGAAGGACCCGGAGGAGGGGCGGTACAGGACGAGCTCGCCCAGCGCCCGGACCACGAAGAAGGCGAAGACTCCGCAGACCAGGTAGGCCAGGGCGAGCGCGGGGCCCGCGTTGTGCAGGCGGCCGCCCGCTCCGAGGAACAGGCCGGTGCCGATGGCGCCGCCGATGGCGATCATGTTGACGTGGCGGGCCTTGAGGTCCTTGCTGTAACCGGCGTCGCCCGCGTCCGCGGGCGTGTGGGCCGCTTGCCTGGTGGCAGCGGCCGGGGCCGAGTCGACGGCGTCCTTGCTCACGGGTCGTTCCACTCTCTGGTACTCCCGGACCACGAGGGGCCGGTTCCTTACAGGGCGGCCCGCCCGCACGATCGTGTCGCGGTACAGACCAAGGCAGCAGCTTCCCAGAGAGATCGCCCGATATGCGGTGGTCCACGTCACAGAGCGGCACTTCTCACATGACCTTCGCGGGTTTCACACTCCTGCTGCGACAGCGATACTGCTGCGATGACGACCGAGGCCGAGGACCCCACCCTCACCATCGACGAGCTGGCCGCGCGGTCCGGCGTCACCGTGCGCACGGTGCGCTTCTACGGCACGCGCGGGCTGCTCCCGCCGCCCGAGATAGGCCCCCGCCGGGTCGGCCGGTACGGCCGTGAGCATCTGGCCCGGCTCGCGCTGATCGAGGAGCTGCGGCTGCAGGGGATGACGCTGGCGGCGATCGAGCGGTACATCAGCCGGCTCCCGGCCGACCTCACCGCCCAGGACCTCGCGGTGCACCGGGCGGTCGTCTCCTCCTGGGCCCCGGAGGCGGTGGAGACGGTCGGCCGCGCCGAACTGGACCGCCGCGCGGGGCGCAGGCTGACGGAGGAGGACGTACGGCGCCTGACGGCGATGGACGTCCTCGCCCCCGCCGAGCCGGACGGCACCTACCGCGTCGACTCCGGTCTGCTGCGCCTCGCCGTGCAGCTCCTCGACCTCCCCTTCTCCCAGGAGGTCATCCTCGCCGCCCGCACCACCCTCCTCGACCACTCCCGCGCCGCCGCCCGCGAACTCTCGTCCCTCCTGCGCGACGCGGTGCCCGAACACACCCCGAGGGACGTCCGCACCCTCTCCGCCCACATGCAGCCCCTGGTCGTCCAGGCCCTCCTGACCACGTTCCAGCGGTCACTGCGACAGGAGGTCAGGGAGTGGCTGGGGGACGACGAGGAGGGCGGCCCCGAGGCCTAGGGTCCTCCCCCCCGATCCTCGAGGCGGCGCGGTCGCGGACCGGTCGTGCGCGGGTCACGCCCCCGTGGTGGAGCCGGGGCGGATGATCATCAGGACGGTGACCGTGGCCCACAGCAGGTTGAAGACGCCGGTGAGCATGGCCAGCCGCTCCGGTGTCGAGGGAGTTGACGTCGGCGGGGCGGAACCGGCCGTCCCGGCCAGCGCGAGCTCCTGGGCGGGCAGGATCAGTACGGCGAGGACGGCGACGGCCGCCGTGGTCAGCACGATCGAGGCGATCAGCCAGCCATCATCCATGACGCCGAGACTGCCGGCCGTGGCGAGGCCGGACAGGGGTACGGCGATGCCGATGGCCGCGTAGACGCGGCAGATGCGGTGCAGGGTGCGCAGGGTCGTCCGGGCGTCGCCGTCGGAGGGATCGCCGAGGGCGCGCCGCAGTCTCGCGGGAAACATGCTCGCGGCGACGGTGACCGGGCCGACGGCGACGAGGGCGGCCAGTACGTGCAGGGACAGGAGGAGTTTGGTCATGCCTGGTACTCCCGTTCCGGCCGACGCTCGCCGGTGACCTTGGAGGAGGGGAGGCGGCCGGCCCTGGAGACGCCCCGGAGGGTGTCGCCGTCCACCGTGACGTCGAACGCCAGGTTCAGCCGCAGGGGCTCGGTGACGGCCTGCTTCCAGGTGAGCCGGTCGCCGTTGAGGGTGATGCCGCTGAGCGGTACTTCCTCGCCGGCTCCACGGGCGACGCCGGTCAGGACGCCGTCCCGCTCCCGGAGTTCCACCACGGCCTTGATCTTGCCGACGGGGGTGGAGACGGACAGATGCCAGGTGCCTTCGACGGACATGCCGATGTTCTTTCTGACGATGCGAGGGGGGAAGCAGCCGGGTACTCAGAGGGCGGCGGGCGTCCGGCCCCGGGGCCGCCAGACAGTGCCGCGCCGCTCGTGGGAGAACAGCTCTTCGACTGCGTGCGCGATCCGGGGGCCCACCTCGCGCTCCAGCAGGTACAGGCCCAGGTCGAGCCCGGAGGTGACGCCGGCCCCGGTGACCAGGTCCCCGTCGTCCACGACGCGGGCGCGGACCGCGCGGGCGCCGGTGGCGTCGAGCAGGTCGAGGCCCAGGTGGTGGGTGGTCGCGTGACGCCCCTCCAGCAGACCGGCCATGGCCAGGACGAGCGAGCCGCCGCAGACGGCGGCGACCGTGATGCGCGGATCGGCCATGGCCCGCTTCAGGAGCGCGGGGAGCCCGGTGGTCAGCGTGCGGCCCAGCAGCACCGGGATGAACTCGTCCTGCTTCCGCTCACCGGCGCCCGCCTCTTCCGCCGGAACCTCGCCGGGTTCGCCCACCCGGCCGGAGGCACCGGGCACCACGAGCAGGTCCGCGCGCTCCAGGTCGACGGCGCCCGTGGCGCGCAGCGCCAGCCCTCCGGTGCCGCTGATCACCTCACGAGAGCCCTCCGCGGAGACCAGCTCGACGGTCACCGCGCCGTCCGACGCCGAGCCACCGGCGTACAGCACCTCGTAGGGAGCGATCACATCGAGTGGGTCGAAGCCGTCGAACAGGATGATCTGGACGTGCATGAAGGTTCCCTCGGGTCGTTTTCCTTCGGACACCCGAAGTCAACCGGTTGCCGTCACGCTCGCCCAGTGGCACTTGTGACAGGCTTCGCCGGGAAAATGCCAAAGGCTTCCGGAGGGCTCTCAACGTCGCTGACGGTGGCCTTCCTGGAGAGACAGCGGCGCCGTCCAGGCGGCGGAGAGGTACGTTCTTGCCATGCACACCGTCGCCGTCCTCGCGCTGGAACAAGTGATCCCGTTCGACCTGTCGACCCCCATCGAAGTGTTCTCCCGGACCCGCCTGCCGGACGGGCGGCCCGGCTACCAGGTCCGGGTGTGCGCCGAGCGCGACGAGATCGATGCCGGAGCCTTCGCCGTACGCGCCCCCTGGGGGCTGGAGGGTCTCGCCGGGGCGGACACGGTCATCGTGCCGGGTGTCGCGGAACCCACCGCCCCGCTCTCGCCCGCCGTGCGGGACGCACTGCGGGCGGCCGCGGCCGCGGGGACGCGGATCGCCTCCATCTGCGTGGGCACCTTCCCCCTGGCCGCCACCGGGCTCCTCGACGGCCTGCGCGTCACGACCCACTGGGGTGCGGCCGGCCTCCTGGCCGCTACCCACCCGGCCCTGGACGTCGACCCGGACGTCCTCTACGTCGACAACGGCCAGTTCCTCACCTCGGCCGGCGCGGCCGCCGGCCTGGACCTGTGCCTGCACATGATCCGCCGAGACTACGGCTCGGCCGTCGCCGCCGACGCGGCCCGCCTGTCGGTGATGCCTCTCGAACGGGAGGGCGGTCAGGCTCAGTTCATCGTCCACGACCACACGCCGACACCGCACGGCTCCGAGCTGGAGGCGCTGCTCACCTGGCTGCGGGAGAACCTGGCCCGCGACCTCACCCTCACCGACATCGCCGAGCGCGCCGGAACCAGCACCCGCACCCTGATCCGCCGCTTCCGTGACCAGACCGGCACCACCCCGCTGCAATGGCTGCACCGCGCCCGCATCCGCCAGGCGCAGCACCTGCTGGAAACCACGGCCCACTCCGTCGAACGCATCGGCCATCAGGTCGGCTTCGCCTCCCCCACCACCTTCCGAGACCGTTTCAAGCGCACCACCGGCGTCAGCCCCCAGACCTACCGGCGCACGTTCGCCTGAACCAGCGGCTCGGCTCCGCCTTGCACTGCGGGCCGGTGAGGAGCCGCCGGCCCTCAGTTCTCCGACGCCAACTCGCGCGCCATCACGGCGTGTACGCGTGTGCGCAGCCAGCGGTGCAGCCGGTCGTGCGCGTTGCGCGGATGCCAGGCCATACCGATGTCGGCGGCGGGGAGGGTGAGCGGGATCGGGAAAGTGGTCAGCTCCAGCGCTTCGGCGGCCCGGCGGCCGAGCACGGCCGGGCACATGCACACCAGTCCCGCTCTCTGCGCGAGATGGAGCGACTCGGCGAAGGTGGGCACGACCGCCACCACCCGCCTGCGGAGACCGAGTTCGGCGAGGTGTGCGTCGATCGGGCCGTACGCCCGGCCGCTTCGGGAGATCGCGACGTGGTCGGCTGCCGCGAACTGCTCCGGCGTCACCTGCCGTGACGTGCTCAGCGGATGGCTGCGGTGCACCGCGGCGACGAAGACGTCCGCCGCCAGTGCCTCGACCTCGATCTCGCGCTCGTGCCGGCTGACGTCGCCGATCTCCAGGTCGATCAGCCCCTCCCGGAGGGCGGGCACCGCCTCCATGCTCTCCGGGTGCAGCCGGACGGTGAGGCCCGGCGCCGAGTTCCGCAGGTCCTGGAGCAGCGCGGGCGTGAAGGTCATGGACAGCGCGTCACTGATCTGGAGGTCGAAGGCCCGGACCGCGGTTGCGGGATCGGCGTGCTGCGGAGGCTCGAAGAGGGCCCTGGCGCGTGCGGCGATCGTCCGGACCTCGCTGCTCAGTTCCAGCGCCCGCGCGGTGGGAACGAGGTGCCGTCCGGCGCGGACGAAGAGCGGGTCGCCGAAGACCCGTCGCAGCCGTCCGAGCGTCCTGCTCATCGCCGGCGCGGAGGTGTGCAGCCGTTCGGCCGCGCCGGTGACACTGCCCTCGGTGAGCAGGGCGTCGAAGCCCCGGATCAGGTTCAGATCGACGTTGTCCATCTCCCGATTATCATCCTCGATAACGATCGCCTACCAAGCATGCACTTGTCGTTATCAATGGGGCGCCCTAGCGTCGCTTTCGAGCACTCGCCGGCCATCCCGCGCCGGCCGGAGAAGGTGCGCGAAATACGACGTCACATCAGGAGGACCACCCATGCGCGTGATAGTGGCTGGAGGCGGAATCGTCGGACTCACCACCGCGATCGCCCTGCACAAGGCGGGCATCGACGCGGTGGTGTGCGAGCAGGCTCCCGAGATCCGCGCGGCGGGTGCGGGGCTCGGGATCTGGGCCAACGCCATGGCCGTCTTCGATGAGCTGGGCCTCGGTGACCGGATCAGGGGCATCGCCAGGCCGACCGAGATGTACTTCCGTGATCCGGCCGGGAAGTTGATCGACCCGCCCGGCTTCTCGAAGGACGATCACCGTTACCTGCTGGCCCGGCGCCCCGAACTGAACGCGCTGCTTGCGCGGACCGTGGGCAGGGACAGCATCCGGCTGGAATCCCGCGTCGTCGGCTATCTCGAGAACGACGCGGGAGTAGCAGTCCGTTTCGAGGACGGAAGCACAGCCGACGCGGACCTCCTGGTGGGTGCCGACGGCGCCTACTCGGTCGTGCGGTCGCAACTGGTGCCGGGCAGCGACGCGATCCCCCACGTGGGCCACCACGCCTGGCGCTCGGTCGTCACGCCGCCGGAAGGCGTCACTGTCGACCAGAGCGTGCTCGTGCTGGGCGAGCAGCGCACCCGCGGCGGGTACGTACCCACCGTCGACGGCTCGGTGTACTGGCTGATCAGTCAGTTCGGTTCGCCGGCGCTCGACGGCACGCCCAAGGAGCAGGCGCGCGAGCGAGCCGGGTTCCTCGACACGACGGGCTGGAACCCGGTACTGCCCGCGCTTGTCGAGTCGACCCCCGACGACAAGATCTTGTACAACCAGATCATGCTCGTCCCCTCGCTGTCGCGCTGGGTGTCGAACCGCGTGGCCCTGGTCGGTGACGCCGCGCACGCGCTCTCTCCGCACATCACCGCCGGCGCGTCCCTGGGAGTCGAGGACGCGCTGCTGCTCGCCCGGCTGCTCGTCCCGGCCAAGGACGTGCCCTCCGCGCTCGCCGCCTACGAGCGGGACCGGCTGCCGCACTACGCCGAGGTCAACGAGTTGTCCAAGCGGGTGGAGGAATCCAGGACCCCGGAGGAGTTCGCCACGAACTACGTGGCCTTCAGCCACTGGATGCTCACCCGATGAGTCCGGGGTGCGTCCCGGAGGAGAACCCCCGAAGCGCACCCCGCGTACGACTCCTCAGCGCGCGTCCGTGAAGGTCTCCCCCCGCTCCGCCTTCTCCACCAGCAGCGCCGGAGGCGTGAAGCGGGCGCCGTAACGCTCGGTCAGTTCACGCGAGCGGGCCACGAAGCCGGGCAGGCCGCCCTCGTAGCCGTTGATGTACTGGAGGACGCCGCCGGTCCAGCCGGGGAAGCCGATGCCGAGGATGGAGCCGATGTTGGCGTCGGCGACCGAGGTGAGGACGCCCTCTTCGAGAAGGCGGACGGTGTCGAGGGCCTCGGCGAAGAGCATGCGTTCCTGCATGTCCTCGAAGGGGATCTCGTGCCCCGGCCTGGTGAAGTGCTCGCGCAGGCCCGGCCAGAGGCCCGCGCGCTTGCCGTCCTCGTAGTCGTAGAAGCCGGCACCGCCGCTGCGGCCGGGGCGGTCGAACTCGTCGACCAGGCGGTCCACGACCTCGTCGGCGGGGTGCGGTGTCCAGGTGCCGCCCGCCTCCTCCACGGCACGGCGGGTCTCCGCGCGGATCTTGCGCGGGAGGGTGAGGGTCAGCTCGTCCATCAGCGACAGCACCTTCGCCGGGTAGCCGGCCTGGGCCGCCGCCTGCTCCACCGACGCCGGCTCGATGCCCTCACCGACCATCGCGACGCCCTCGTTGATGAAGTGGCCGATCACCCGCGAGGTGAAGAAGCCGCGCGAGTCGTTGACCACGATCGGCGTCTTGTTGATCTGCCGGACCAGGTCGAAGGCGCGGGCCAGCGCCTCGTCCCCGGTGCGCTCGCCCTTGATGATCTCCACCAGCGGCATCTTGTCGACCGGCGAGAAGAAGTGCAGCCCGATGAAGTCGCCCTGCCGCTCGACGCCCTCGGCCAGCGCGGTGATGGGCAGCGTGGAGGTGTTGGAGCAGAGCAGCGCGTCGGGCTCGACGACGGACTGGATCTCCTGGAACACCTTGTGCTTGAGCGCGGTGTCCTCGAAGACCGCCTCGATCACCGCGTCGCAGCCCGCGAGGTCGGCCGCGTCGGCGGCCGGGGTGATCCGGGCCAGCAGGGCGTCGGCCTTCTCCTGGCTGGTGCGGCCCTTGGCGACGGCCTTGGCGCACAGCTTCTCGGAGTAGCTCTTGCCCTTGGCGGCCGCCTCCAGCGAGACGTCCTTGAGGACGACCTCCAGCCCCGCGCGGGCGCAGGAGTAGGCGATGCCGGCGCCCATCATGCCCGCGCCGAGCACGGCCACCTTGCGGACCTTGCGCGGTTCGATCCCCTGAGGCCGGTTGGCACCGGAGTTGACGGCCTGGAGGTCGAAGAAGAACGCCTGGATCATGTTCTTCGCGGTCTGCCCGGCGGCCAGCTCCACAAAGTACCGCGCCTCGATGACCTGCGCGGTCTCGAAGTCGACCTGGGCGCCCTCGACCGCGGCGGCGAGGATGTTGCGCGGCGCCGGGTAGGGCGCGCCGCCTGTCTGCTTGCGCAGCGAGGCCGGGAAGGCGGGCAGGTTGGCGGCGAACTTCGGGTTGGCCGGGGTGCCGCCGGGAATCTTGTAGCCGGGCTTGTCCCAGGGCTGCTGTGACTCGGGATGGGCGTCGATGAAGGCGCGGGCCCGTGCGGTCAGCTCCTCCGGCGTCTGGACCACCTCGTGCACGAGCCCGTTGTCCAGCGCGCGGCGCGGGTTGTACTGGGTGCCCTGGAGCAGCACCTTCAGCAGCGCGTCGGTGATGCCGAGCAGCCGCACGGTACGGACGACACCGCCACCGCCGGGGAGCAGGCCGAGGGTGACCTCGGGGCAGCCGATGCGGGAGCCGGGGGCGTCGAGGGCGATCCGGTGGTGGCAGGCGAGGGCGATCTCGAAGCCGCCGCCGAGGGCCGCGCCGTTGATCGCGGCGACCACGGGCACACCGAGAGTCTCGATGCGGCGCAGGTTCCGCTTGATGGCGAGGCCGCCGTCGAAGAGGTCCTGGGCCGTGTCAGGGGTGACCCGGATCAGGTCGCGCAGGTCGCCGCCCGCGAAGAAGGTCTTCTTCGCCGAGGTGAGGATGATGCCCCGGATCGAGTCCTTCTCGGCCTCCAGCCGGTCGGTGATCACGGCGAGGGACTCGCGGAACGCCTGGTTCATGGTGTTCGCGGACTGGCCGGGGTCGTCGAGGACGAGGGTGACGACACCGGTGTCGTCCTGCTCCCAGCGGATGGTGGTGCTCTCGGTCATGACAGTCGTCTCCGTAGAAGTCGCTTGGTTCCGCTGGGAGTTCAGACGCGCTCGATGATCGTGGCGATGCCCATGCCGCCACCGACGCACAGGGTGGCCAGGCCGTACCGCTTGTCCTGGCGCTCCAGTTCGTCCACGAGGGTGCCGAGGATCATCGCGCCGGTGGCGCCGAGGGGGTGGCCGAGCGCGATGGCGCCGCCGTTGACGTTGACCTTGTCCAGGGACAGGCCCATGTCCTTGACGAAGCGCAGGACGACGGCGGCGAACGCCTCGTTGATCTCGACCAGGTCGATGTCGTCGATGGTCAGCCCGGCCTTGGCGAGCGCCTTGCGGGTGGCGGGAGCGGGGCCGGTGAGCATGATGGTGGGCTCGGAGCCGGAGACGGCGGCGGAGACGATCCGGGCGCGCGGGGTGAGCCCGTACCGCTCCCCCACCTCGCGGGAGCCGATGGCGACCAGGGAGGCGCCGTCCACGATGCCGGAGGAGTTGCCCGCGTGGTGGACGTGGTCGATCTTCTCCACCCAGTGGTACTTCTGCAGCGCGACCGCGTCGAACCCGCCCAGCTCGCCGATGTCGGCGAAGGACGGCTTGAGACCGGCCAGGGAGTCGGCGGTGGTGCCGGGGCGGGGGTGCTCGTCGTGGTCGAGGACGGTCAGGCCCGCACGGTCCTTGACCGGGACCACCGAGCGCTCGAAGCGGCCCTCCTTCCAGGCGTGGGCGGCACGCTCCTGGGACAGGGCCGCGTACTCGTCGACGTCACGGCGGCTGAAGCCCTCGATGGTGGCGATGAGGTCGGCGCCGATGCCCTGCGGGACGAAGTTGGTGGCGAGGTTGGTCATCGGGTCGTTGAACCAGGCGCCGCCGTCCGAGGCCATCGGCACCCGGGACATCGACTCGACACCGCCCGCCAGCACCAGGTCCTCCCAGCCGGAGCGGACCTTGGCGGCGGCCGTGTTGACGGCCTCTAGACCCGAGGCGCAGAAGCGGTTCTCCTGTACGCCCGCCACGGTGTCCGGCAGTCCCGCGGCGACGGCGGCGATCCGGGCGATGTCGGAGCCCTGGTCGCCGACGGGGCCGACGACGCCGAGCACGATGTCGTCGATGGCCGCCGGGTCCAGACCGGGGAAGCGGGCGCGGATCTCGTGGATCAGGCCGACGACCAGGTCGATCGGCTTGGTGCCGTGCAGCGCGCCGTTGGCCTTGCCTCGGCCGCGCGGGGTGCGGATCGCGTCGTACACAAACGCTTCGGTGGTCACTGGTGTGCCTTTCGGGAGGGTGTCAGGCGGTGGCTTGCGGAAGGTCCCAGTCGCGGGCCACGTCCTCGGCGCCGGTGCCGGGCAGGGCGGGGCCGGTGC
>NZ_WWKH01000072.1:0-497 GCF_009865595.1 Streptomyces sp. SID1328
CGCAGCGTGGAGCTGGGCGGCCCCTCCAGGTCGCCGTTGCCCGGGCCGCGTCCGCCGGGGCCGCGCTGGGCCACCATCCGGCCGGACACCTCGTGCGCGGTGTGCCAGTGCGCGAAGTCGGTCAGCCCGACCAGCTCCGCCCGGCGCTTGAGCTCCGCGCTCAGGGACTGCGCGAACTCCCGCATGCGCACGGGATCGTTGGCGATCAGATGGGTCGTCACATGCGGTATGTCGGTACAGGAGCGCAGTCCCTCGCCGACCCCGGCCGCCGTGCCGACGCCGTCCCGGCCGTCGATCAGCACCATGCCGAGCCGGTCCGGGCGCTCGGCGGCGGCCAGCGACGCCACCACCGCCCGCAGCAGCTCCGTACGCCCGCTGCCGGGCGGCCCCTCGACCAGTAGGTGCGGGCCGTCGGCCACCAGGTCGGCGGTGACCGGGCCGCGCGGACCGGCGCCCAGCACCGCGCGCGCCCGGCCGCCCAGCGACTCGGTGTCGTC
>NZ_WWKH01000701.1:0-19234 GCF_009865595.1 Streptomyces sp. SID1328
GCCCCCGCCGCGGCCCCCGCGCCCCGCGCACCCAGCCCGGTCAACACCCCGCACGCAGGCAACACCCGCAACAGCAGCACCAACCGCTCTGGAGGTGAAGGGCGTTGACGACCGAGGCCCACCTGTCCCATCCGGTCTCGCCCCGCCGTACGTATCTCATCGGCCGCGCCCGGCCCAACGCGATCATCGGCCGCAACCGCGAGTCCGGTGAGATCGCGCTGATCGTCGTCGGCGCGTTCCTCGGCATGATGTGCGGCCTCCTCGTACCCGCCCTCCCCCTGCGCATCGCGCTCCTCAGCGGCCTCCCGATGCTCGCGGTCGCCGCGGTCTACGTGCCGTACAAGCGCCGCACCTTCTACAAGTGGTTCGAGATCAACCGCTCCTACAAGCGCACCGTCAAGCGCCAGGCCGTCTACCGCTCCCCCGTCATGGAGGCCGGCATCCGCCTCGACGGCCGCGAGGTCGAGATCGGCCCGCCCCCCGGCATCGGCCGCATCACCTGGCTCGCCGCGCCCTTCGGCCCCGACGAGATCGCCGTACTGCTGCACGCCGACCGCAAGACCGTCACCGCCGCCATCGAGATCGAGGGCCCCGGCGTCGGCCTGCGCGACTCCGAGGACCAGGAAGCCCTCGTCGACCGCTTCGGCACCCTCCTCAAGCACGTGGCCAACGGCGACGGCTTCGTCACCCGCATCCAGATGCTCGCCCGCACGCTGCCCGCCGACCCCGACGCCCACGCCAAGGACGTCGTCCTGCGCGGCGACGGCCGCTCCCCCGAGTGGCTCCAGCGGTCCTACGACCAGCTCCAGTCCATGGTGTCCACCAGCAGCGAGCAGCACCGTGCCTACCTCGTCGCCTGCATGAGCTACAGCCGCGACCTGGCCGCCGAGGCGCACGCCATGGCCCGCGCCGCCCGCCCCCAGGCCGGCCGCAAGCTCGACCGCGACGCCGGACTCGCCATCGTCATGGCCCGCGAGCTGACCGACATCTGCTCCCGCCTCCAGGAAGCCGACATCCGGGTCCGCCAGCCCCTCGGACAGAGCCGCCTCTCCTCCCTGATCCACTCCATGTACGACCCGGACCACCCCATCGACCACATCCAGGCCATGACCCAGCGCAACGCCTGGCCCGCCGAGCTGAACGCCATGGAGCCCACCTACCTCCAGGCCAAGACCCGCGAGTCCACCACCCGCGCCCCCTGGTGCCACGCCACCGCCTGGGTGAAGGAATGGCCGATGACCCCCGTCGGCGTCAACTTCCTCGCCCCCCTCCTCGTCCACACCCCGGACGTGATCCGCACCGTCGCCGTCACCATGGACCTCGAACCCACCGAGGTCGCCATCGAGCGCATGCTGACGGAGAAGACCAACGACGAGGCCGAGGCGTCCCGCGCCGCCAAGATGAACCGCACCGTCGACCCGCGCGACGTCGCCGCCCACTCCCGCCTCGACCAGCGCGGCGAGGACCTCGCCAGCGGAGCCGCCGGCGTCAACCTCGTCGGCTACATCACCGTCTCCGCCCGCTCCCCCGAGGCGCTCAACCGCGACAAGCGCACGATCCGCGCCTCGGCGGGCAAGTCGTACCTGAAGCTGGAGTGGTGCGACCGCGAGCACCACCGCGCGTTCGTGAACACCCTCCCGTTCGCCACCGGCATCCGAAGGTAGAGGCTCTCCATGCGAGATCCGCTGTCCGTCCTCACCGACGCCTTCACGTCCTTCCTCTTCGGGAAGGTCGAGACCACCCGCCTCCCGGTGCGCACCTCCACCGGGCAGGCCCAGGCGGTCTACCTGCCGACGGCCGCCCCCGGCCTCGGCGACTCAGGCGTCATCATCGGCCGCGAGGTCTACTCCGGGAAGGGCTACATCTACGACCCCTTCCAGCTCTACGGCCAGCAGCTCCCGGCCCCGCACTGGCTCGTCCTCGGCGAGTCCGGCAACGGCAAGTCGGCGCTGGAGAAGACGTACGTGCTGCGCCAGCTCCGCTTCAAGGACCGCCAGGTCGTCGTCCTGGACGCCCAGGGCGAGGACGGGGTCGGCGAATGGAACCTCATCGCGGAGGAGCTGGGGATAACCCCCATCCGGCTCGACCCGACCGCCGCGCTCAACCACGGCATCCGGCTCAACCCGCTCGACCCCGCGATCACTACCACCGGCCAGCTCGCGCTGCTCCGCACGATCATCGAGGTCGCCCTCGGCCACGGCCTGGACGAACGCTCAGGCTTCGCCCTCAAGGTCGCGCACTCCTACGTCAACGAGACCATCGTCGACCGCCAGCCGGTCCTCACCGACATCGTCGAGCAGCTCCGCCACCCCGAGCCGGAGTCCGCCGAGGCGATGAACGTGGCCATAGACGACGTACGGGCCTGGGGCCTGGACGTCGCCCTGGTGATCGACCGGCTGGTCGACGGCGACCTGCGCGGCATGTTCGACGGCCCGACCACGGTCGGCATCGACCTGGACGCCCCGCTGATCGTCTTCGACCTCTCGCACATCGACCGCAACTCCATCGCCATGCCCATCCTCATGGCGATCGTCGGCGTGTGGCTGGAGCACACCTGGATCCGGCCCGACCGCAAGAAGCGCATCTTCCTGGTCGAGGAAGCCTGGCACATCATCAACAGCCCGTTCGTGGCGCAGCTGTTCCAGCGGCTGCTCAAGTTCGGCCGGCGCCTCGGCCTGTCCTTCGTCGCCGTCGTCCACCACCTCTCCGACGTGGTCGACGGCGCGGCGGCGAAGGAGGCGGCCGCGATCCTCAAGATGGCCTCCACCAGGACGATCTACGCCCAGAAGGCCGACGAGGCCAGAGCGACCGGCCGGGTCCTCGGCCTGCCCCGCTGGGCCGTGGAGATCATCCCGACGCTCACCCCCGGCATCGCGGTCTGGGACGTCAACGGCAACGTCCAGGTGGTCAAACACCTGGTCACCGAGACCGAACGCCCCCTGGTCTTCACCGACCGCGCGATGACCGAGTCCTCCGCCGACTTCGACGACGCCCTGCGCGCCGCCGAACTGGAGGCCGAGCAGCGGGCCGCCGCCTTCGTGGAACAGCACGTGGGCGATTCCGAGTCGACGGTGGCGTAGGGAGAGCACGTGCGAGCGGACGAGCGGGGCGGCGGCCGGGACGCCGGACGCGCGGGCGAGGGCGGCGGTATTCCGGACGGCCTCCTGGTCGGCCTGCTCGCCTTCCTCCTCGGCATGACGGTCCTGGTGTGGACGGCCACCGGCCTGGCGGCCCTCTTCGCGCGGGGCACCTGGCCGGCCCCGCTGGCCTTCACCCGCACCCCGCTGGCCATACGCCACCTCGCCGCCCAGCCGCACGACATCGCCGGCGCCTGGACGGGCACCCCGCCCGCTCAGCTCCCCGGCTGGGGCCTCTTCTGGGGCCTCTTCATCGGCCAGTTGCTGATCCTGCTGGTCCTGACGGTCTTCGTCCTCGGCACGGTGGCCCGCTGGCGCGCAGGGCGGGTACGGCGGCTCGCGCGGCCTTCGGAGGCGCCTGCGGCGGAGAAGGCGGTACGGGAGCCGCGGATCGAGCAGCCGGTCCTCGCAGCGCCCGTCGTCATGGAGAAGCCCCAGCCCGTCGTGGAGCAGCCCCCGCCGGCTGTGGAGCAGCCCCCGCCCGTCGTGGAGCAGCTTCCGGTCCCCCAGGGCCCCCTCCGCTACGGCACCCCCGAGATCCGCCACGCCTCCGCGCTCACGGCCCTCCAGGACGCCCCCGGCCCCGCAGTGGTCGTCACCTCCAACCCGGCCCTCTGGCAGGAGACCAAGGACGCGCGGGCCAAGCTCGGCCCCGTCCTCCTCTACGACCCCACCCACCGCTGCGACACCCCGGCCCGCCTGCACTGGTCGCCCACGGCCGGGTGCGAGGACCGCCCCACCGCACTGAGCCGGGCCACGGCGCTCCTCGCCCCGGTCCGGCCCTCGGCCCGCATCGACCAGGCCGTCACCGACACCGCCACCACCCTGCTGCGCAGCTTCCTGCACGCCGCCGCGCTGGACGGCCGCACCATCCGCCACGTCCACCGCTGGACCCAGGGCACCCAGCTCCAGGACGCGGTACGCACCCTGCGCACCCATCCCAAGGCGGCCACCGGCTCCGCGGGCGAGCTGGAGGCGGCCCTCACCTCGCACCCGGAACGCCGGGACATCGCCCAGGAGTTGACCAGCCGGGCGCTCTCCGCGCTCCTCACGGTCAACATCCGCGAATCGTGCACCCCACACCGAACCGACACGCTCACCCTGGATTCCTTCGTCGACGAAGGGGGCACGCTTTATGTGGTCGGTGAACCCATCGAGGACCCCAGGACTCGGCCGGGCGCGATGCCCCTGCTGACGGCCCTCGTCTCCAGCGTGGTCGAGCACGGCCGGCGCATGGCCGAACGGTCATCCTCCGGTCGGCTCGACCCACCACTCACCCTGATCCTGGACGACGTGGCGGCGGTCGCCCCCCTCCCGCAGCTCCCCGAGCTGCTCACCACCGGCCTGGCCGAGGGCCTGCCGACGCTGGCCCTGCTCCGCTCCCGCGAACAGGCCCGCGCCCGCTGGCCCCACGAGGACCTACCGGTCTAGCACGAACTCCAGCTCCCGCTCGTCCTCGTTCTTCGAGAAGGACACCACGAACCCGGTCGGTTTGAACCCCGCCCGCAGATAGGCCCCCTGGGCCCGCGGATTGTCGGCATGCACAAAGAGCCGCACCCGCTCCGCCCCCTGCTCCCACGCCCAGGCCACACCGGCGTCCAGCAGCTCCTGGATCAGCCCGTTCCCCCGGTGCTCGGGACGCACGAAGACCCCGACGACATGCCCCTGCCGTCGCTCGACCGCATACCCGGCCCAGTCCTCGGACCCGGCCTCCTCCAGCAGAACGGTCACCGACCCGGCCCACTCCCCACCGGGCCCCTCGGCGATGAACTGCCGCACCCCACTCCCCTGAGCGGCCCGCTCCTGCCAGAACGAGTCCGGCCGGGCGGCAGCCACCTCATAGGTCTCCAGGAACGCGAGATGAGCGACCGGGTCCCGCAGCGCGTCCAGCCGCAGCCCCTTCACCTCCTTCCACTCCTCAGCCCGCACAGCCCGCACCACATACTCCTGACCACCCACAACTCCCATGCCCCCCACGGTAGTACGCCGTAAAGTGACCCCCATGACGACCCTCTCCGACCGCCCGAACACGGCCCTCCTCGTCATCGACGTCCAGAACGACGTGGTTGCCGACAATCACGACCGTGACGGCGTCATCGCCCGCATCAACATGCTGATCGACAAGGCCCGTGCGGAGGAGGTGCCGGTGATCTGGGTACAGCACAACGACGACGAGCTGTGGCGGGACAGCACCGGCTGGGAATTCGTCCCCGAGTTGAAGCGCCGGGAGGACGAGCCCCTCGTACACAAGAGCTACCGCGACTCCTTCGAGGACACCGCCCTGGAGTCCGTCCTGGCCGAGCACCGGGTGGGCCGGCTCGTCGTCACAGGCGCACAGACCGACTTCTGCGTCCGGTCCACGCTCCAGGGAGCCCTGGTCCGCGGATACGACGCGTTGCTCGTCGCCGACGCCCACACCACGGAGGATCTCAGCCTGTACGGCGCGCCGGCCCCGGAACTGGTGATCGCGCACACCAACCTGTACTGGAACGGCCAGCACGCCCCCGGCCGCAAGGGCGGAACCGTGAATACGACCGAGGTCGTCTTCTGACATTCGAAAAGGCCCTGAACGCAGAAAACCCCCGCACCAAAGGTGCGGGGGTTTCCCTTAAAATTAGTTCGGCGGCGTCCTACTCTCCCACAGGGTCCCCCCTGCAGTACCATCGGCGCTGTGAGGCTTAGCTTCCGGGTTCGGAATGTAACCGGGCGTTTCCCTCACGCTATGACCACCGAAACACTATGAAACTATCAAACCGTCATGTGTGGCACATGAGGCTGTTCGTGGTTTCAGAACCAACACAGTGGACGCGAGCAACTGAGGACAAGCCCTCGGCCTATTAGTACCAGTCAACTCCACCCGTTACCAGGCTTCCATATCTGGCCTATCAACCCAGTCGTCTACTGGGAGCCTTACCCTCTCAAGGAGGTGGGAATACTCATCTCGAAGCAGGCTTCCCGCTTAGATGCTTTCAGCGGTTATCCCTCCCGAACGTAGCCAACCAGCCATGCCCTTGGCAGGACAACTGGCACACCAGAGGTTCGTCCGTCCCGGTCCTCTCGTACTAGGGACAGCCCTTCTCAATATTCCTACGCGCACAGCGGATAGGGACCGAACTGTCTCACGACGTTCTAAACCCAGCTCGCGTACCGCTTTAATGGGCGAACAGCCCAACCCTTGGGACCGACTCCAGCCCCAGGATGCGACGAGCCGACATCGAGGTGCCAAACCATCCCGTCGATATGGACTCTTGGGGAAGATCAGCCTGTTATCCCCGGGGTACCTTTTATCCGTTGAGCGACGGCGCTTCCACAAGCCACCGCCGGATCACTAGTCCCGACTTTCGTCCCTGCTCGACCCGTCGGTCTCACAGTCAAGCTCCCTTGTGCACTTACACTCAACACCTGATTGCCAACCAGGCTGAGGGAACCTTTGGGCGCCTCCGTTACTCTTTAGGAGGCAACCGCCCCAGTTAAACTACCCATCAGACACTGTCCCTGATCCGGATCACGGACCCAGGTTAGACATCCAGCACGACCAGACTGGTATTTCAACGACGACTCCACACACACTGGCGTGCATGCTTCACAGTCTCCCAGCTATCCTACACAAGCCGAACCGAACACCAATATCAAACTGTAGTAAAGGTCCCGGGGTCTTTCCGTCCTGCTGCGCGAAACGAGCATCTTTACTCGTAGTGCAATTTCACCGGGCCTATGGTTGAGACAGTCGAGAAGTCGTTACGCCATTCGTGCAGGTCGGAACTTACCCGACAAGGAATTTCGCTACCTTAGGATGGTTATAGTTACCACCGCCGTTTACTGGCGCTTAAGTTCTCAGCTTCGCCCTGTCGAAACAGGACTAACCGGTCCCCTTAACGTTCCAGCACCGGGCAGGCGTCAGTCCGTATACATCGCCTTACGGCTTCGCACGGACCTGTGTTTTTAGTAAACAGTCGCTTCTCGCTGGTCTCTGCGGCCACCCCCAGCTCACCGTGTAAAACGGATCACCAGTGATGGCCCCCCTTCTCCCGAAGTTACGGGGGCATTTTGCCGAGTTCCTTAACCATAGTTCACCCGAACGCCTCGGTATTCTCTACCTGACCACCTGAGTCGGTTTAGGGTACGGGCCGCCATGAAACTCGCTAGAGGCTTTTCTCGACAGCATAGGATCATCCACTTCACCACAATCGGCTCGGCATCAGGTCTCACCCTTAATGAGTGGCGGATTTGCCTACCACTCGGGCTACACCCTTACCCCAGGACAACCACCGCCTGGGCTGGACTACCTTCCTGCGTCACCCCATCACTCACCTACTAACCGCTTGGGCCGGCGGCTCCACCACTTTCCTTTCCCCGAAGGGTCCGGAACGGCTTCACGGCCTTAGCATCACGATGCTCGATGTTTGACGCTTCACAGCGGGTACCGGAATATCAACCGGTTATCCATCGACTACGCCTGTCGGCCTCGCCTTAGGTCCCGACTTACCCTGGGCAGATCAGCTTGACCCAGGAACCCTTAGTCAATCGGCGCAAACGTTTCTCACGTTTGTATCGCTACTCATGCCTGCATTCTCACTCGTCAACCGTCCACAACTCGCTTCCGCGGCTGCTTCACCCGGCAGACGACGCTCCCCTACCCATCACAGCACCCGTTGGGGCTTATTGCTGCAATGACACGACTTCGGCGGTACGCTTGAGCCCCGCTACATTGTCGGCGCGGAATCACTAGACCAGTGAGCTATTACGCACTCTTTCAAGGGTGGCTGCTTCTAAGCCAACCTCCTGGTTGTCTCTGCGACTCCACATCCTTTCCCACTTAGCGTACGCTTAGGGGCCTTAGTCGATGCTCTGGGCTGTTTCCCTCTCGACCATGGAGCTTATCCCCCACAGTCTCACTGCCGTGCTCTCACTTACCGGCATTCGGAGTTTGGCTAAGGTCAGTAACCCGGTAGGGCCCATCGCCTATCCAGTGCTCTACCTCCGGCAAGAAACACACGACGCTGCACCTAAATGCATTTCGGGGAGAACCAGCTATCACGGAGTTTGATTGGCCTTTCACCCCTAACCACAGGTCATCCCCCAGGTTTTCAACCCTGGTGGGTTCGGTCCTCCACGAAGTCTTACCTCCGCTTCAACCTGCCCATGGCTAGATCACTCCGCTTCGGGTCTTGAGCGCGCTACTGAATCGCCCTGTTCGGACTCGCTTTCGCTACGGCTTCCCCACACGGGTTAACCTCGCAACACACCGCAAACTCGCAGGCTCATTCTTCAAAAGGCACGCAGTCACGACGCACTGAGTAAACTCAATGCGCGACGCTCCCACGGCTTGTAGGCACACGGTTTCAGGTACTATTTCACTCCGCTCCCGCGGTACTTTTCACCATTCCCTCACGGTACTATCCGCTATCGGTCACCAGGGAATATTTAGGCTTAGCGGGTGGTCCCGCCAGATTCACACGGGATTTCTCGGGCCCCGTGCTACTTGGGTGTCTCTCAAACGAGCCGCTGATGTTTCGACTACGGGGGTCTTACCCTCTACGCCGGACCTTTCGCATGTCCTTCGCCTACATCAACGGTTTCTGACTCGTCCTGTCGCCGGCAGACGACAGAAGAGAGATCCCACAACCCCGCACACGCAACCCCTGCCGGGTCTCACACGTATACGGTTTGGCCTCATCCGGTTTCGCTCGCCACTACTCCCGGAATCACGGTTGTTTTCTCTTCCTGAGGGTACTGAGATGTTTCACTTCCCCTCGTTCCCTCCACACTGCCTATGTGTTCAGCAGCGGGTGACAGCCCATGACGACTGCCGGGTTTCCCCATTCGGAAACCCCCGGATCAAAGCCTGGTTGACGGCTCCCCGGGGACTATCGTGGCCTCCCACGTCCTTCATCGGTTCCTGGTGCCAAGGCATCCACCGTGCGCCCTTAAAAACTTGGCCACAGATGCTCGCGTCCACTGTGCAGTTCTCAAACAACGACCAGCCACCCATCACCCCGAACCAACCGGTTCGAGTGCACTGGGGCCGGCGAAAGAGGGGATTCATTCCCTCAGACACCCAACAGCGTGCCCGGCACTCTCCCTGCCCTCATCCGTTCCACGCCGAAGCAGTACTAGGAGAAAGTCAGTGAGTGTGCCGAATAATCAACGTTCCACCCATGAGCAACCAGCATCGAACATTCGCCGATGTACTGGCCTCTGGACCGCTAGGCGGCCTAGAAGTGCTCCTTAGAAAGGAGGTGATCCAGCCGCACCTTCCGGTACGGCTACCTTGTTACGACTTCGTCCCAATCGCCAGTCCCACCTTCGACAGCTCCCTCCCACAAGGGGTTGGGCCACCGGCTTCGGGTGTTACCGACTTTCGTGACGTGACGGGCGGTGTGTACAAGGCCCGGGAACGTATTCACCGCAGCAATGCTGATCTGCGATTACTAGCAACTCCGACTTCATGGGGTCGAGTTGCAGACCCCAATCCGAACTGAGACAGGCTTTTTGAGATTCGCTCCACCTCACGGTTTCGCAGCTCATTGTACCTGCCATTGTAGCACGTGTGCAGCCCAAGACATAAGGGGCATGATGACTTGACGTCGTCCCCACCTTCCTCCGAGTTGACCCCGGCAGTCTCCTGTGAGTCCCCATCACCCCGAAGGGCATGCTGGCAACACAGAACAAGGGTTGCGCTCGTTGCGGGACTTAACCCAACATCTCACGACACGAGCTGACGACAGCCATGCACCACCTGTACACCGACCACAAGGGGGGCACCATCTCTGATGCTTTCCGGTGTATGTCAAGCCTTGGTAAGGTTCTTCGCGTTGCGTCGAATTAAGCCACATGCTCCGCTGCTTGTGCGGGCCCCCGTCAATTCCTTTGAGTTTTAGCCTTGCGGCCGTACTCCCCAGGCGGGGAACTTAATGCGTTAGCTGCGGCACCGACGACGTGGAATGTCGCCAACACCTAGTTCCCACCGTTTACGGCGTGGACTACCAGGGTATCTAATCCTGTTCGCTCCCCACGCTTTCGCTCCTCAGCGTCAGTAATGGCCCAGAGATCCGCCTTCGCCACCGGTGTTCCTCCTGATATCTGCGCATTTCACCGCTACACCAGGAATTCCGATCTCCCCTACCACACTCTAGCTAGCCCGTATCGACTGCAGACCCGAGGTTAAGCCTCGGGCTTTCACAATCGACGTGACAAGCCGCCTACGAGCTCTTTACGCCCAATAATTCCGGACAACGCTTGCGCCCTACGTATTACCGCGGCTGCTGGCACGTAGTTAGCCGGCGCTTCTTCTGCAGGTACCGTCACTTTCGCTTCTTCCCTGCTGAAAGAGGTTTACAACCCGAAGGCCGTCATCCCTCACGCGGCGTCGCTGCATCAGGCTTTCGCCCATTGTGCAATATTCCCCACTGCTGCCTCCCGTAGGAGTCTGGGCCGTGTCTCAGTCCCAGTGTGGCCGGTCGCCCTCTCAGGCCGGCTACCCGTCGTCGCCTTGGTGAGCCATTACCTCACCAACAAGCTGATAGGCCGCGGGCTCATCCTTCACCGCCGGAGCTTTTAACCGCAGACCATGCGATCCGCAGTGTTATCCGGTATTAGACCCCGTTTCCAGGGCTTGTCCCAGAGTGAAGGGCAGATTGCCCACGTGTTACTCACCCGTTCGCCACTAATCCCCACCGAAGTGGTTCATCGTTCGACTTGCATGTGTTAAGCACGCCGCCAGCGTTCGTCCTGAGCCAGGATCAAACTCTCCGTGAATGTTTTCCCGTAATCGGGACGACACACACGAGAGCGGAACCACCGGAGGAATAGTCCGATGGTTCACAGCGTCCTCGCTGTGTTTTTCAAAGGAACCTCGTCCCAGTCGATGACTGGAGACAGGGTTATCAACATATCTGGCGTTGACTTTTAGCACGCTGTTGAGTTCTCAAGGAACGGTCGCTTCCTTTGTACTCACCCTCTCGGGCTTTCCTCCGGGCTTCCCTTCGGTGTTTCCGACTCTATCAGATCTTTCCGATCCGATTTCCTCGGTGCTTTCCAGTTCTTCGCTTTCGCGTTTCCCTTTCCGGCGGTTCCGACTCTATCAGATCCTTTCGGCGTCTGATTCCCAGTCAGAGGGGGTCGTCTTCCCGGCCCGCTGGGCCGTTCCGACGTCTCAAACCTTAGCGGATCATCCCCGGCAGTTCCTAATCGGGCCGCCGGTTCCCATTCGAATTGAATTCGGACGTGCCGAAAGCAATCCCAGGGGATGGTCGTACTGGTTGGTTTGAGGTTGCCGCTCCTGGCGGCGAGGTGTCGCGGGGAACCGTCACGGCTCCGTGCAACCCGAAGAACTCTACGGACTCGCCGGGGGCGGGTCAAGCCCCCCTGTCAAGATTTTTTCCAGCGGCCCTGGTCGGACCGTCAGTCCAGGTCGGAGAGCCGGCCCCCGGCGTCGGGCTGGGCGTGCTCCACACGACGGAGGAGCCGGGTGAGGACCTCTCCCAGTACGGAACGCTCCCCGGAGGTGAGGTCCTGGAGCAGGTCCTCCTCGAAGACCGTCGCCAGGCGCATCGCCTCGAGCCACTTCTCGCGGCCCTCGGTGGTCAGCTCCACGATGACACGGACGCGGTTGGACTCGTCGCGCTCGCGGGTGACCAGGCCCTCGGTGACCATGCGGTCGATCCGGTGGGTCATGGCGGCCGGGGTGAGCCCGAGCCGCTTGGCGAGCTCGCCGGGGCCCATCCGGTAGGGGGCGCCGGAGAGCACCAGGGCCTTCAGTACTTCCCACTCCGCGTTGCTGATGCCCAGCTCGGAGGTCTGGCGGCTGTAGGCCACGTTCATCCGGCGGTTCAGCCGGGACAGTGCCGACACGATCGCCTCGACCTGGGGGTCGAGGTCCTGGAACTCGCGCTGGTAGGCGGCGATCTGTTCTTCGAGTGTCGGCTCCGGAACGCCGGCGGTGTCGGCCATGGCAAGGAGTATGGCACGGGGTCTCTTTGCTTTGAAGTCCTTCGGTGTGTACTCTTTAGCTTCGAACTTTAGCTTTGAAGTCTTCACTCCTAACTTGTGGAAGAGGTGAACGTGACCAGGGCGATGGGGGCGGCGATGCCCCGCATCCACGTGGGCAACGCGCTCAGCGCGTTCGGACTCGGCTTCACGGTCCCGTATCTGTACGTCTATGTGGCGCAGGTGCGAGGGCTGGGGGCCATGACGGCCGGGCTGGTGCTCGCCGTCTTCGCCGTGGCGGCGCTGATCGCGTTGCCGTTCGCCGGGCGGGCGATCGTCCGGCGCGGTCCGTTGCCCGTCCTGCTCGCTGCCCTGGTCCTGTCCGCGCTCGGCGCCCTGGGCCTGGGGCTGGCGGGCAGTGCGGTGTCCGTACTGCTGACCGCGGCCGCGCTCGGTGCCGGCCAGGCGGTGATGCAGCCCGCGCTGGCGACGATGATCGTGGACTGCTCGACCACCGCGACCCGGTCGCGGGCGTTCGCCATGCAGTTCTTCCTCCAGAACCTCGGTCTGGGCGTCGGCGGGCTCATAGGCGGTCACCTGGTCGACACGAGCCGCGCCTCCTCCTTCACCGTGCTGTTCACCATCGAGGCCACGATCTTCCTGCTGCTCGCCGTGCTGATGGCGACGGTGCGGATGCCGCGGGCCCCGCGCATCACCGACCTGCCCTCCGGCTCGGCCAAGGGCGGCTGGCGGCAGCTCGTGCAGAACCGGGCGATGGTGCAGCTCTGCCTGCTGGGCTTCGTGCTGTTCTTCGCCTGCTACGGACAGTTCGAGTCCGGTCTGAGCGCCTATGGCGTCGAGGCCGCCGGGATCTCCACGTCCACGCTGGGTACCGCGCTCGCCGCCAACACGATGATGATCGTCGTGGCGCAGTTCGCCGTGCTGAAGCTGGTCGAGCGGCGGCGGCGGTCGCGGGTGATCGCGGTGGTCGGCCTGATCTGGACCGTGGCCTGGCTGGCGGCGGGTTACGCGGGCCTCGGACACGGCAGCCAGGAGATGGCCACGGCCGCCTTCGTCTCCACGTACGCGCTGTTCGGGCTCGGTGAGGCGATGCTGTCGCCGACCGTGGCGCCGCTGGTCGCCGATCTGGCGCCGGAGGGCATGGCCGGGCAGTACAACTCCGCGTTCGCACTGGTCAAGCAGTTGGCACTGGCGGTCGGGCCGGCCATCGGCGGGCCGCTGGGTGCCTCGCTGCACGCGCCGTACATCGTGACGTTCGCACTGTTCTCGGTGGCGATCAGTGTGCTGGCGGTGCGGCTGGGCCGGCGGCTCACGCCGGCGCAGGACCACCCGTGGGCCGCGCAGGCGAAGAGCCGGGTCGTGGCGCGGGGCGGTGCTCCGGCGGAGTCGGTCAGCGCATAGGAGGGCACCTGCCCACACGGCGGAAGGGCCGGGAGCACATCACGTGCTTCCGGCCCTTCTGCGTGTACGGAGCGCTAGCGCTTCGGGAGGAGGAACTCGCACCAGACCGCCTTGCCGCCGCCCGGGGTGCGGCGGGAGCCCCAGCCCGAGGCGATGGTGGCGACGATGTCGATGCCGCGCCCGGACTCGTCGGCCGGTTCGGCGCGGCGGCGGCGCGGGAGGTGGTCGTCGCCGTCGGTGACCTCGATGATCAGGCGGCGGTCGGTGCGTCGCAGTCTGAGCCGCATGGGCGGGGTGCCGTGCTGGAGGGAGTTGGCGACCAGTTCGCTGGTGGCGAGGACGCCGAGGTCGTGGAGTTCGGTGGGGAAGCGCCAGCTCGTGAGCACGCCGGAGGCGAAGGCGCGGGCGCGCGGGGCGGCCTCGACGCCGCCGAGGAGGTCCAGGGCCGCGTTGCGGAAGAGGTCGGCGGCGGGGCCGGTGCGGTGGGGGTGCTGGAGGACGAGGACGGCCACGTCGTCGTCGTGGTCGGCGGTGACGCCGGCCGAGCGGACCAGTCGGTCGCAGACGACCTGGGGCGTGCCGGTGGCGCCGGAGAGGGCGCGGGCCAGGGCGGCGATGCCCTCGTCGAGGTCCTGGTCGCGCCGTTCGACCAGGCCGTCCGTGTAGAGGACGGCGGTGGCGCCGGGGCCGAGGGGGACGGAGCCGGAGGAGTGGACCCAGCCGCCGGTGCCCAGCGGAGGGCCGGTGGGCTCGTCGGCGCGCAGGACCTCGCCGTTCTCGTCGCGGACCAGGATGGGCAGGTGGCCGGCGGAGGCGTAGACCAGGCGGCCCTCGTTGGGGTCGTGGACGGCGTAGACGCAGGTGGCGATCTGGTTGGCGTCGATCTCCACGGCGAGGCCGTCGAGGAGCTGGAGGACCTCGTGCGGGGGGAGGTCGAGGCGGGCGTAGGCGCGGACGGCGGTGCGGAGCTGGCCCATGACGGCGGCGGCGCGCACGCCCCGGCCCATGACGTCGCCGATGACGAGGGCGGTGCGGCCGCCGCCGAGGGTGATGACGTCGTACCAGTCGCCGCCGACCGCCGCCTCGGTGCCGCCGGGCTGGTAGGTGGCGGCCACGCGCAGGTCGTCGGGTTCCTCGAGGTCCTGGGGGAGCAGGGAGCGCTGGAGGGTGACGGCGGTCTGGCGCTGGCTGCGCTCGCTGGCGCGCAGGCGTTCGGCGGCCTCGGCGTGGTCGGTGACGTCGGTGGCGAAGACGAGCACACCGGCGTCCCGGTCGCCGTGCCCGGTGACCGGGGTGCAGGTGAACGTGTAGGAGCGGCCGTCGACCGCCCTGCGGGACTTCAGGGTGCGGGGTCTGCCGCTGCGCAGTACCTGGTCGAGGAGGGGTAGCAGGCCCAGCTCGGCGAGTTCGGGGAGGGTGTCGCGGGCCGGGCTGCCGGGGGCGCGGGGGCCGAACGCGGCGGCGTAGGCGGCGTTGACGTGGGCGAGGCGGTGGTCGGGGCCGTGGACCAGGGCGACGAGGGCCGGAACGCGGTCGAGGACCTCGCGGGCGGGCAGGCCGTCGACGGCGGAGGCGGGGTGTCCGGCGCGGGCGGCGGGCACCGGGCTCTCGCTGCGCCGGTCCGTGGGGACCGGCTGCTCGGTCCGCGCTGCGGCGCGGCGCTGCGTTCCGGGGAGCCGGGCGCTCCAGCGCGTGAAGTTCACAGTGGGGAAAGCCTCGCGTGTGCAGAGGGCGGGCTGTTGCCCGTCCGAGGATGTGGAGCAGTCTGGCAGGTGGCCGTCCGCGGCGACATCCGTCAGACGGCCGTACGGGTCGGGGAGTTCCCGGCTCCGGTCAGGACGACCCCTTCGGGGGGTCCGGGTGCCGCCGTGAGGGATTTCCACCGGCCGCGCGTTCGAACTCGGCCCGCGGGTGTTCGAGTGAGCCGAGGGAGACGATCTCGCGCTTGAAGAGGCCGGCGAGGGTCCATTCGGCGAGCACGCGGGCCTTGCGGTTGAAGGTGGGCACGCGGCTGAGGTGGTACGCCCGGTGCAGGAGCCAGGCGGGGCGGCCGGTGAGCCGGCGGCCGTACACCTGGGCGACGCCCTTGTGCAGGCCGAGGGAGGCGACGGAGCCGAGCTGCCGGTGGGCGTAGGTGCGCAGGGGTTCGCCGCGCAGGGTGTGCACGATGTTGTCGCCGAGCACCCTGGCCTGGCGCAGCGCGTGCTGGGCGTTGGGCGCGGTGGTGGCACCGGGCTCGGTGGCGGTGACATCGGGTACGGCGGCGGCGTCGCCCGCGGCCCAGGCGTGCTCGGTGCCCTCGACGGCTAGCTGGGCGGTGCAGCGCAGCCTGCCGCGCGGGTCGAGGGGGAGGTCGGTGGCGGCGAGCACCGGGTGGGGTTTGACGCCGGCGGTCCAGACGACGGTGCGGGTGGGGAAGCGGCGGCCGTCGCTGAGGACGGCGACGCGGTCGGCGCAGGATTCGAGGCGGGTGTTCAGCAGCACCTGGATGTTGCGCCGGCGGAGCTGGGTGACCGTGTGGCGGCCCAGTTCGGGGCCGACCTCGGGCAGCACCCGGTCGGTGGCCTCCACCAGGACCCACTTCATGTCCTCGGGCCGCAGGTTGGCGTAGTACCGGGCGGCGTAGCGGGCCATGTCCTGGAGTTCGCCGAGGGCCTCGACCCCGGCGTAGCCGCCGCCGACGAAGACGAAGGTGAGGGCGGCGTCGCGCAGGGCGGGGTCGCGGGTGGAGGAGGCGATGTCCATCTGCTCGATGACGTGGTTGCGCAGCCCGATGGCCTCCTCGACGGTCCTGAAGCCGATCGCGTGCTCCGCCAGGCCGGGGACGGGCAGGGTGCGGGAGACGGAGCCGGGGGCGAGGACGAGTTCGTCGTAGCCGAAGAGCTCGGCGGCGCGGCCGTGCCGCTCGGTGGCGAGGGTGGTGACGGCGGCGGTGCGTACGGCGTGGTCGACGGCGGTGACCTCGCCGATGACCACGCGGCACTCGGGCAGCACGCGGCGCAGGGGGACGACGACATGGCGCGGGGAGATCGAGCCGGCGGCCGCCTCGGGGAGGAACGGCTGGTACGTCATGTACGGGTCGGGGCTGACCACGGTGATCTCGATGTCACCGTGTCTGAGCTGCCGTTTCAGTTTCCGCTGGAGACGCAGGGCGGTGTACATGCCGACGTAGCCACCGCCGACGACCAGAATGCGCGCGCGTTCCTTCACCATCCCATGACGCACCCGGCGCTGTTGTTTGTCCACAGCCTTGGCAATGTGTGTGACCGGCGGCCGGAGGTGCGGGGGTACGGAATCCGGACATAAATGGCTCGTACTCCGATCGAGGGGCGCACTGTGCGGAACCTACCCCTTCTGAATTGACTCCCGCTCAACTATGTTGCTGTGTCGACGGGGTGCGGGAGGGTCGTCGAGGGGGTCGCCGGGTGCGGGCCCGCTCAGGACCGGCGCCAGTTTTCCGCGCTTTCGAAAATCAGTGGCGGGGAGTCTCCGGGGGGAGACGTCATTACCGGGGGAAGACATGCATGTTCAGGACACGCACTGGTCAGCGGCGCCCCTCGCGTCGGCCGGACGGACCGGCGGCGGGCGCGCGGCGCCGCTGCGGGTGGACGCGCAGCGCAATCTGGAGCACGTGCTGAGGGCGGCGCGTGAGGTGTTCGGCGAGCTGGGGTACGGCGCGCCGATGGAGGACGTGGCGCGGCGGGCGCGGGTCGGTGTGGGCACGGTGTACCGGCGGTTCCCCAGCAAGGACGTGCTGGTGCGGCGGATCGCCGAGGAGGAGACGGCGCGGCTGACCGAGCAGGCGCGGACCGCGCTGGGCCAGGAGGACGAGCCGTGGTCGGCGCTCTCCCGGTTCCTGCGCACCTCGGTGGCGTCCGGCGCGGGCCGGCTGCTGCCGCCGCAGGTGCTGCGGGTGGGGGTCGCCGAGGAGGGCGGTGCTCCGGCGGCCGACGAGGCGCGGGTCCCGCAGCAGCGGTCCCAGGCCGGTGCGGGTGAGCTGCGGCTGGTGGACGGCGGCGGCGAGCCGGGTACGGCGGCGCTGCTGGACGTGGTCGGCCGGCTGGTGGAGCGCGCCCGGGCGGCCGGGGAGCTGCGGGCCGACGTGTCCGTGTCGGACGTGCTCCTGGTGATCGCCACGGCGGCGCCCTCGCTGCCGGACGCGGCGCAGCAGGCCGCCGCCTCCGCACGGCTGCTGGACATCCTGCTGGAGGGACTGCGGTCCCGGCCCGCGTAGCGGCGCGCTGAATCCCCGTACCGGGGGCGCTTGTTCGGAACTGTTTGCGGGTGGTTGGTGAAACTTCCGCTCGGATGAGTGACGGGTCGGACGAGTGGACCGGTGCTGAATACGGCTATGGCACGCTGAGCCGCAAAGGACTGGGCTGTGCCGGTGTCGGGGGCTTTACGCGATGGGCGTTGACGGGTGGGACGGCGCGCGCGCCGACGGCAGGGGTGACGCGGAGGCCGGGGGTCTGACCTCGCCGCAGGTGCCGAGCCAGGGCGGTCGGGCCGCTTCCGGCGGCGGCGAGCGGGCGAGTCTCCCGGCCCAGCGCGAGGGCAGTGCGCTGCCGCCCCCGCCCGACGCACCCCCGGCCGACGGCGAGCTGATCGAGCGCATGCGCGCCGGGGACGACTCGGCGTACGAGGAGCTGTACCGACGGCACGCGGACGCGGTGCGACGCTACGCGCGCACCTGCTGCCGGGACGGGCACACCGCCGACGACCTCACCGCCGAGGTGTTCGCCCGCATGCTTCAGGCGGTGCGCGGCGGTTCGGGTCCCGGGTACGCGGTGCGCGCCTATCTGCTGACCTCGGTGCGCCGGGTCGCCGCGCACTGGACGCGGTCCGCAAAGCGCGAGCAGCTCGTGGACGACTTCGCGGTGTTCGCCCAACAGGCCTCCAGGGCGGCCGAGGTGGCCGACGACACCGGGTCCCTGGGTGCCTTCGGCGCCGATCTCGGTGCCGACGTACGCGCGATGCACGAGGCCGAACAGACCCTGGCCATGCAGGCGTTCCGCTCACTGCCCGAACGCTGGCAGGCGGTGCTCTGGCACACCGAGGTGGAGGACGAGTCGCCCAGCGAGGTGGCCGTGCTGTTCGGGCTCGACGCCAACGGCACGCGTGTCCTGGCCAGTCGGGCCCGTGAGGGGCTGAAGCAGGCGTACCTCCAGGCGCACGTCAGCGCCACCCTGGTGAACGACGAGGAGTGCGCGCGCTACGCCGACCAGCTCGGTGGCTACGCGCGTCGAAAGCTGCGCATCCGGGCCGAGCGCGGGCTGCGCAAGCACCTGGAGGAGTGCGCCAAGTGCCGCCTCGCGGCCGCCCAGATCGAGGAAGTGGCCGGGGGCATCCCGGCCGTCGTCCCGATCGCGGTCATCGGCTGGTTCGGCGCCGCCGGGTACGCCAAGGCGCTCGGTGTCATCGCCGGTGGCGCGGGGGTGGGCGCCGCGGGTGCCGCCGCTGCCGCGACCGGGTCCACCGGTGGCGGGGCGGCGGGCGGCGGCGCGGCCTCGGAGGGGCTGGGCGCGCCGCTGAAGGCGGGCATCGTCACCGGTGTGGTCGCGGTGGCGGCCGCCGCCGTGGCCCTGGCACTGGTGAACGACAGCAAGCCGGCCAAGGAGATCGCCAAGCCGTCGCCGTCCGCGCCGGTGGTGCGGCAGACCCCGCCGCCCGCCCCGCCTCCGCCGGTGAGGAAGAAGGAGCCCGCACCGCAGCCGCCTGCTCCCCCCGTCCCCGTTGTCCCGGTGGCG